>JAFYVX010000042.1 GCA_017558255.1 Bacteroidaceae bacterium | reverse complement strand
GGGCGTATGTACTTTCTCAAATCTGTATTTGTATAATAAACGCTGTCCTCACAAAGCGGATTGTCAATATCCAGGGGATATACAGCCAACTTTATAGGTGTATTGACATCGCCGTAGTATGTATCGAAATTCAGCTGAAGAAAGACACTGTCGCAACATGGATTGCCATTTGTGTCCTTGGACACGATGGAATCCCTGTGGGGGAAGTATCTGACATCCTCCATAATAGCAAACTGGGTGGCAAAATTACCGACCAGCTTACCATTGGTCTCGGGGTCATAAACAGAACCCAAATAGGAATATATAGAGTTAGCCCTTATGCTGTCTATCTTGTGGGAACTGCTGTAAACATCCCATACAGCAACACTCGTATTCAGCGTTTCATTGGATGGTGGTATGCCTATGCTTCCGGTATCTTCCGTGCAGGAAGAGACAACAGACATTAAAACAGCAATGCATAGTGAGCACAGGCTGATGTATATTGATCTTGTTTTCACGTCAAATAATATAAAATATCAGATTTCCTTTACATTAAACCCTAAAAAAGGAATCCCTCGTCGTCTACATCCTCCTTGGGTCTGTTCCTGACCACTTCATCCCACAGTCTGTCGTACAATGCCGTGGGGCCCTCTGCCAGACTTTCAGAATTGAGAATAGCAACGGGCTTACCCATCTCTCGGGCCATACGCTCATAGTGTTCATTGGGTTCTGTGAGCACTACACCGTCACTCATGAACATACCTATCCTGTTCAAATCCTGCAGTCCCTTCAACTCGCCCAACGTGGTCAAGGCAGACTTGTTGGCCTCACGATAGGAAAGAATGCCGTCAAAGTTCTTTGGCAAAGGGGACTCCTGCAGGTCTGTAGTCGGAGTAAAGATTATCTTGCTCTCACGGAAACTGGGTTCATCATAATAGGCAAGTTTCAACAGGTAAGGTGCCAGAGAAGACATGAAACCCATACAATGTATGACTTCAGGAGTCCAGCGAAGTTTCTTTACGGTCTCCAGCGAACCTCTGGCGAAAAACATGGCACGCTCCACGTTGTCCTTATACATACGACCATTGGCATCCAATAGCATTTGACGATTCTTCATGAAGTCGTCATTGTCGATAAAATATACCTGTATGCGGGCAGAAGCAATACTTGCGACTTTGATAATCAGCTGATGGTCTGCGTCGTCTATGATCAGATTCATACCCGAAAGACGAATAACCTCATGTAGCTGGTTACGTCGTTCGTTAATATGTCCCCACTTAGGAGTGAAAGTACGGACCTCACGTCCTGTTTCCTGAACCGCAGGGATAAGATTGCGACTTATCTGGCTCAAAGATGTCTCACTGACGTAAGGCTCTATCTCCTGAGTAAGGTAAAGTATTTTCTTTGCTTTCTCCATTTTATGATACACTATCTTGTGTGCAAAGATACAAAAAAACAAGCACTTAAATGAAATAATCATATCCGCATTTAGTATTTTTTGCACTTTTTTATTCATTTAGGCATAAAAAAACACCATTATCTTCATAAATTGTAGTAACTTTGCGCGAGTTTAACCACAACACAAGACAAGATGCAGGTAATCAACACTATTACCCAACTTCAAGATTATCTTCAAAAGGAACGTGCAGAAGGAAAGAGCATCGGCCTTGTTCCCACGATGGGAGCCTTGCACGAAGGACATGCTTCATTGGTAAGACGAAGCGTTGCCGAAAACGACATCACAGTAGTAAGCATTTTCCTAAACCCAACGCAATTCAACGACCCCAAGGACCTGGAACGCTATCCCAGAACCTTGGAAAGCGACTGCACTATACTTGAAAAATGCGGTGCACAGGTGGCATTTGCACCCAGCGTTTCTGAAATATACCCAAAGCCAGACACCAGACAGTTTTCATACCCCCCCACCGACTCTGTAATGGAGGGAGCACGACGCCCGGGACATTTCAACGGGGTGTGCCAGATTGTAAGCAAACTGTTCCAGATGACCGACCCCGATCGTGCATATTTCGGAGAAAAGGACTACCAGCAGATTGCTGTAATACGCCGCATGGTGGAAGACCAGAAGTTCAAGGTGGACATCATCGCCTGCCCTGTTATCCGAGAAGTTGACGGTCTTGCAATGAGCAGCCGAAACACTCTGCTTTCACTGGAAGAGAAAGAAATAGCACCAAACATTTACCGCATACTCAAAGAGAGCAAAACACTGGGACTGACCATTGAAGAGACACAGAAATGGGTAGTTAGCCAGATCAACGCCATAGAAGGACTGGAAGTCGAGTACTACAGCATTGTCGACGGAGACACGCTGGCAGACATCAACGACTGGTCACAGGCATCAAGCGTAGTAGGTTGCATAACAGTATACTGCGGCAAGACACCAATCAGATTGATAGACCACAT
This sequence comes from Bacteroidaceae bacterium, assembly GCA_017558255.1. Lineage (GTDB taxonomy): Bacteria > Bacteroidota > Bacteroidia > Bacteroidales > Bacteroidaceae > Physcousia. The sequence goes on along the minus strand of JAFYVX010000042.1, from coordinate 4,550 downwards.
TAGATACAAATGACTATAGAAGTTCTAAAAAGCAAACTGCATTGCGTGCAGGTAACAGAAGCCAATCTCAACTATATGGGTAGCATCACACTGGATAGGGACCTGATGGATGCTGTAGGCATAATACCCGGAGAAAGGGTATTCATCGTTGACAACAACAATGGCGAGCGCTTTGACACATACACCATTTCCGGCGAACGTGGAAGCGGTTGCGTATGTCTGAATGGAGCCGCGGCACGCAAAGTACAGGTTGGCGACACAATCATCATCATGGCATATGCCAGAATGACCCCTGAGGAGGCGATGGAATTTGCGCCAAAGGTTGCCTTCCCCGAAAACAACCGTATTACACAGAAACTTTAACCCTTAACCATAATCATATTATGAAGATTTCAAGAATTGAACATCTGGGCATTGCTGTCCAGAACATTGCAGAGGTTCTCCCCTACTACACCGACGTTCTCGGTCTGGAGTTCTACAAGGAGGAGGTTGTTGAAGACCAAAAGGTGAAGACCGCTTTCCTCAAGGTTGGTGAGGTAAAGATTGAGTTGCTGGAACCCACATGCCCCGAGAGCACAATCCAGAAGTTCCTGGACAATGGCGGTCGCGGCATTCACCATGTTGCCTTCAAGGTTGAAGATGGCGTAGCAGAAGCTTTGGCACAGTGCGAGGCAAATGGCATCCGCCTGATAGACAAGGCTCCCCGTGGTGGCGCAGACGGTTTGAAGATCGCCTTCCTGCATCCCAAGAGCACTTGTGGCATCCTCACTGAGTTGTGCGAGGAATAAATGATAAATAACAATTAATAAAAGACGGGTATATCACCACAAACTGATATACCCGTCTTTTATTGTTTCTGGTCTCTTGATTTTTTCAGACTATATCCTATCTGGGAAACACATATAGATACAAAAAAAATCAGTCTACTGTGTTGTAGACTGATTCTTTTGTACGCCCTCAGGGGCTCGAACCCTGGACCCATTGATTAAGAGTCAATTGCTCTACCAACTGAGCTAAGGACGCTTATTTGCAATTCAGAAGTCTTGTTCCTTCCCGTTTGCGAGTGCAAAGGTAGTACATTTTTCTTAATATACCAAGAGAAATAACAAAAAAGTTCCAGTAAATATTTGTTTTTTTAATAAACATATACTTTGCAGTTTTGTAATGGTAAAAAAAGCAATCTTAACCTCATTTTGGAGCATGAAACACTCTATCATGGAAGAAGGAAAGAACATTGTTTTATCAGACGGAAATCATATACAAAATATGGCATACGATGTTCTCGCATGCCATATTATATGAATTATAAAAAATGTACCTTTTAGTTGACGGTAATCTCGTCAAGGAACACGAATGAGGGATGACCCTTGCCACCATGCCATTCGGGCAGACTGTGCTCGGGCTGCACATACACCTTGATGTATCGTGTAGTAACAGGATTGAAACTAAGGGTGTGCTCGTAGATCTGGTTGGGATTGTCCAGAGTGAGGAAAGGATAGTCCTCTGCTGCCACCTCGGTGAAATTCTCACCATCCTCGGAGGTGTACACGGCAAAGCGGCGTGCATCGAACACCCAGTCGCCCTTCTCCACCAATGTAGAGATGGAAACGCTGCTTATCTCGGTGGGGTGCTTCATGTCGATGACAGCTTCCATGTCGTTCTTGAAGAAGGCAATCCAACGACCAGTCTTGTAATTGTGGTTACCTTTCAGACCATCCAGCAGAGTGCCGGCACCGTCAAAAGCATACTGGCGATTGATGGGCTGCAGCATGGTGATGGGCTTGAAACTGGCCTTGTGAATCTTGATTTCCTCCTGGAACACACGGCTGCTACCTGTTGGGCGAATAGCAACAGCCTTGATGGTGCAAGCCTGGTTAATCTTCAGAGTATCGGTATACTTGGCAGACTGAGCAGTAGGCTCTGTACCGTCCAAAGTATAATAGATGGAACTGTTGTCTATGGTCTTGAAAGCAACCTTCAGTACCTCCTCCTCGGGATCGGGAGTCATCTTGGCAGTAATGTCGAATACATGGGTTGCATAGTTGTACTGCTTCAGGTCGTAAACCTCAACCAACTGGGGCAGACGACCGAGGAAGTTCTCATAGTCCTTCTTGCCGGCAGCACTCCACTGAACCTCGCAAAGGGCAGCCATACGGGGCATGAGCATATACTCCACGTGGCTGTAGGTGGGAACGTACTCTGTCCACAGGTTAGCCTGTACACCGATGATGTGCTTCTGCTCCTCGGGAGAGAGGTGATCGGGCTGGGGATTGAAACTGTACACACGCTCCACGGGCACATAACCGCCAATGGCAAGAGGTTCGCCATCAACGTCCTTTGTCTGGTAGTAGTCGAAATACAGATAAGAGGTGGGAGACATGATAGCATCGTGACCCTGACGGGCAGCCTCGTAAGCATGATTCTCGCCACGCCATGCCATCACAGTGGCATTGGGGGCAAGACCACCTTCCAGAATCTCGTCCCAACCGATAATCTGGCGACCCTTACCGTTGAGGAACTTCTCCGCATAACTGATGAAATAGCTCTGCAGATACTCCTCGGCAGTGTGCTTCTTGTCACCCTTGATGCCCAGTTTCTTGATACGTGCCTGACACTTGGGGCACTCCTTCCAACGGGTCTTGGGGCACTCATCACCACCGATGTGGATGTACGCAGAGGGGAAAATCTCAACAATCTCGGTCAGCACATCCTCGATGAAGCGCAAAGTGGCATCGTTACCGGCACAGAGAACCTCATCGGAAACACCCCACATGGTCCACACGTCATAAGGACCACCAGTGCAACCCAACTCGGGATAAGCATGCAGGGCACCCATCATGTGACCGGGCATGTCTATCTCGGGAATGATGGTGATATAACGCTCAGCTGCATACTTGACCAGTTCCTTAGCCTCTTCCTGTGTATAGAAACCACCATAGGGCTTACCGTCATACTTACCTGAATTACGACCAATTACGGTCTCCTTACGCATAGACCCCTTCTCTGTGAGCAAAGGACGGCTCTTGATCTCGATACGCCAACCCTGATCCTCGGACAAATGCCAGTGGAAACGGTTGATGTTGTGCAGAGCCAACATGTCGATATGACGCTTCAGCGAATCCAGAGTGAAGATGTGACGTGACACGTCCAGCATATTGCCACGGTAGGCAAAACGGGGAGCGTCGTAAACTTCCACAGCTGGAAGCATTACAGATGAACCCTTTGCATCGCCAACAGACTTGCGCAATGTCTGAATGCCATAGAACACGCCTGCCTCAGAACCACCGGTGATAACTACTTGCGAAGGTGTTACCTTCAGGGTGTAGCCCTCTGGCTGCTCTTCATTGGCAACCACCTGCAACACGATACCATTGCCCTCGGCACCAGCCATTGGTACCAGAGTCTTGCCAGTCTGCTCAAGCATGTACTCTGCCAGGAACTCGGCATTACGCTGCATCTTCTCATTGCCCTCGGGGAAGAAAATCTTTGTACCATCGGTCAGCACAAAAGCTCCATCCTGACCCATAGCCACCTCCAGCGGAGCAGGGATGACATTGTAGTCGGCATGCTTCACATTGCCGGCACAGGAAAAGAACATACAACCTGCCGCCAGGAGGGCAGCAAAACTGATAAATGTCTTCTTCATAGTAATTTTAGTTAGTAAATAATTTTAATTATACATTTTTCCGAAAGTAAAAGTAATGTTTTAATTTGACATACCCAAACAAATGCAAACGTATTGTGCAAAAATAGTCATAAACATGCACAAACACATGCATAAACAAAGGAGGCAAGCACCCGAAAGGGGTACTTACCTCCATTATATTCCGACAATTTCAGAGAAATTGCCCTATCCTATCCACACAAGGGATTAGAACCAAGTTACGTAGCAGAAGTCCTGACGGTGAGGCAGGTTCTCGTTCTTGGGGAACATACGCAGAGCAGACTTGTAGCTGCCAGCGTTGTCCAGAACGTGAGTTCCCTCGAAGGTGAACTCGTTGCCGTTCTTACCAGTCATCTTCATGGGCTCAACGCTGTAGATGCTCTCTACGCCATCCTTGTCGGTGTGTACAGTAACGATCTCGATACCAACAGCATCGTTCAAGCCAGCCTCGTCGAGAACAACCTTCACGTTGTACTCCTTACCAGCCTCTACCTGACCGTTCATCAGAGCCTCGCAGGTATCAACCTTGACAACCTTGATGTCGTTCCACTTGGTAGCAACCTCTTCCTTCCAGGCAGCGATCTCCTTGGCCAGCTTGTTGTCGTTAGCACGCAGAGCGTTGCCACGGTCGCGAAGCTTGTTGTAGAACTTGCTATAGTAGTCGTCCAACTGACGCTTCATGGTGTAGTGAGGAGCGATAGTAGCGATAGAGTTCTTGATTACCTTCACCCAACCAGTGCTGTAACCCTTAGAGTTGCGAGCATAGTAGAGAGGCATGATCTCGTTCTCCAGCAGGCTGTAGATGGTAGCAGCATCGAGCTGGTCCTGATGAGCCTGGTTCTGGTATGTACGCTTCTCGGTAAGAGCCCAACCAGCACCCTCACGG
>JAFYVX010000041.1 GCA_017558255.1 Bacteroidaceae bacterium | reverse complement strand
CTAAACACATGACAGAAGACGAGAAATACATGCGAAGAGCCATACAACTGGCCAAGTGCGGAGAAGCAAGCACAGCACCCAACCCGATGGTTGGAGCCGTAATAGTGCATAACGGCCGTATAGTAGGCGAAGGATACCACCGCAAATACGGCGGTCCCCATGCCGAAGTGAATGCCGTAAAAAGCGTCCGCATCCCCAGAGGATATGCAAGACATTGCGATGGCACATACGACATATCCCCAGAGGCTTCGGAGTTTTTTGCCGAATGCATCATGTACGTCACCTTGGAGCCCTGCTCCCATTGGGGCAAGACACCTCCATGCTGTGACATGATTGTTGCCCACGGTTTCAAAAGAGTGGTAATAGGCATGACGGACCCCAACGCCAAGGTAAACGGCGAAGGCATACAAAGAATGCAGAATGCCGGCATTGAGGTTAAGACTGGAGTCCTTGAAAAAGAATGTCGGGACATCAACCCGGATTTCCAAATCTTCCATCGCATGCTACGCCCTCGAGTGACACTGAAATGGGCACAAATGGCAGACGGAACCATTGGCATGAAGACGGATAATGGACAGAGGTTGCATATCTCCACCCAATTCACGAATATGCTGGTCCACCGCCTGCGTTCACGCTGCCAGGCGATAATGGTTGGCACAAATACCGCCATACAGGACAACCCATCGCTGACCACACGTTTGTGGAAAGGAAATTCCCCGCTGAGAGTTACCATCGATCGTAAAGGGCGCCTTGACGGTTCGGAGAAGATACTTTCTGACGATCAGGAAACCGTTGTCTACCACAACGAGATCCTGTCGGAAATACTCTTCGACCTCCACAAAAGAGGTGTGCAGCACCTACTGGTTGAGGGTGGCAGCAAACTGCTACAAAGTTTCATTGACAGCAATCTGTGGGATGATGCACGGGTAGAAATATGCACGGACAGGCAACACGAGGGAACACATATTCCCTATGACGAAAAAGTAAAGGCTCCCACGCTTCCCAATGCAAAACTATCGGAAGAATATGAAGCAGACGGCAACAAATTGCTAATTTTACTTAATTCAAGCCACATTTGACACACCGAAATAGCAATTATGTGGAATAAATGCAGTACTTTTGCACCCAAATTGCATATTATAATGTACACGAAGAAGAAAAAAGACTTTTACGGACTGTCCAAGAGACTATTCCCCATAGTTCTCTTGACATTCTTCTTGACTGCCTGCATGTCCAATTCTGAAGATGAAGTATCTGTAAAGAACAACACATGCTTCATATCCAGTATCTCATTCAGCAGTTTCAAACGCAAGATAACAACAACGGCATCGGATGGCGTGACAGACAGCACCTACAACCAGTCATACTCGGCCACCAACTTCAATTTCACCATTGACCAGAAGACGCTGCTTATACAGAACCGCGATTCCCTGCCGTATAACACGGACCTGTCCAAAGTGGTAATGAACATGACGTACAGCGGAGCGCTGGCATACATCCGCCCGTCAGACGCCTGGGAGGAAGATCCATGGAGCGAGTATAGTTCTACGGACAGCATAGACCTCCGCGTACCATTGCACATCAGGATCGTAGCCACTGACAACACTGAACGCAAATACACGCTGAAAGTTAATGTACACACTGTGGAGAGCGACTCTGTGAAATGGGAATCGGTGGTTTGTGACAATGCCATCCAAGGACACTATCCCATGAAGGCAACCTCACTGAAGGAAAAGGTTGCAATCCTCGTGAATGATGGAATATCAGTGGCATGGCTTACACATGACTTGAGTGGCCAGGGCGACTGGGACAGACATATCACCGACCTACCCCAAAACACAGATATCAATTCCTTGGCCAAAGGCCCTAATGCTGTCTTCGTAAATACCGAAGACGGAGTGTTGTACTCAAGCAATGACGGCATAGCATGGGAAAAATTGTACCAACACGAAGGACTCCGTCTGGTAGGCGTTTCCAACGACAAACTCTACGCCATCTTTAACGGGGCATTGAACAGCATCTACCACGGATCCCAAGTATGGAAGACAGAAATACTTGATGATGATTTCTCGCTGATGCCCTCTTTGGAGATTGTGGACATCACATACCCACAGACAAGTTCCCTTACCAGAATGATACTCATGGGAAACTGCAGCGAAGAAGACTCGTGCGCTGTCGTATGGTCAAAATGCTGGACAGACTTTGAGGACGAGGATAGCGAGAGTTGGATGTACTACGGTGCGCCTATGGGTAGCAACGCCGCCATGCCAATGCTGACACAGTTGACACTCTTGCATTATGACAACAAACTAATGGCAATTGGCAGCAAGAGCAGAGACGGAGAAGTCAAGGCACTTGAAAGAATCTTTATCAGCGAGGACAACGGTCTTACTTGGCAACGTCACCAAAATGTAATCCCACCTTCAGACATCCAAGGGAGTGAGGGATACATTACCGCTACAACCGACAAGAACAACTTTCTCTGGCTAATCGCCGGCGGCAAGGTATATAGAGGACGAATAAACAGACTGGGATTTGCCCGTCCCTGAATGTTCCAAACACATAAAGCCCGGATTTGAAGAAACTACTCATCATAATTATGCTCGCTTGCAACATGCAGGCACTCTTAGCGCAAGAGCTTCTGGAATACCGTTGGGACATTGGAGGTGGCACAGGACTCTGCTATTATCTGGGCGATGTCAACAGCACCCCATTCTCTGGAAGCGGCATAATGGCGGCATTCACACTGAGGCGCAACTTCAACCCACGCATGGCTCTAAAAACCAACATCGCCTATGGAAGATACGGAGGCACAAGCAAAGGCTACTATTTGCCCGAAGCACCAGGTTCCACGCAACAAAGCACAGACCTTGAATTCGGTGGCAACATCATAGATCTCGGAGCACAATTCGAACTGAACTTCTGGGGTTACGGAATGGGGCCAGGTTACAAGAAACTCTCCCGCATAACCCCATATGCCGTCCTTGGAATAGGAGCAACTGTTGGCATAACCGACACAAATACCAGTTTCGGTTTAAACTTCCCCATAGGAGTGGGAGTCAAATACAAGGTCAAGCCACGCCTGAACCTCATTTTCGAATGGACCCACAGGTTCGCCACGATAGACAAATTAGACGGAGCGCAACTAAGCGACCCATACAACATAGAGAGTGCAGTAATGAAGAACAAGGACACCTATTCCTTCTTCATGTTTACTTTAACATACGACATCAGTCCAAAATTCAGACTATGCAACAATTAGACAAGAGCCGAATTCCGGCACACGTAGCCATCATCATGGATGGCAACGGCCGTTGGGCCAAGGCAAAGGGATTACCACGCACAGCCGGTCACGTAGAAGGTGTGGCCACAGTAAAGAAGATTACGGAAGAAGCCACAAGGCTTGGAGTAAAATATCTCACACTCTACACCTTCAGCACAGAAAACTGGCGACGCCCAGTTGAAGAGATTGAAGCACTCATGAACCTTGTCATTACAGAGCTAGAAGATGAGATCTTCATGAAGAACAACGTGCGCTTCCGTATGATAGGCGAAATGGAACGTCTGCCAGCCAATGTCCAGAAGCGTCTTAGCGAATGTATTGAACGCACCAGCGTAAATACTGGCATGACCGCAATTGTTGCTATCAGCTACAGTAGCCGTTGGGAGATTACAAAAGCCACACAAATGATTGCTGAAGAGGTTAAATCCGGCACCATCTCGTCTGAAGATATTACCGAAGATTACATCAGCAGCAAGCTCACCACAAACTTCATGCCAGATCCGGACCTCCTTATCCGCACAGGTGGAGAGTATCGCATAAGCAATTATCTCTTGTGGCAATGTGCATATTCCGAATTTTATTTCACCGACCAGTTCTGGCCGGACTTTAACGAAGAATCACTTAGAGCGGCTATTGCTGACTATCAGCAGCGCCAGCGTAGATATGGCAAAACAGGAGACCAGATTTCAGATGAAGAATAGTATATACATTATTATATACATTGTCTTTCTGTGCATGGCATCACTCCCTGCACATGCCCAATACCTAAAAAGGGATACCACTGTGACCATCGACTACAGTAGAACCCCTCGCGAGGTCGTGGTCAAAAACATTGAGGTGGAAGGCATACCGAATATTGACAAGAGCATGTTGATACGTCTTTCCGGCATAAATGTCGGGGAGAAGATTTCCATACCCGGCGATGAAATTACCATGGCCATAAAGAGATATTGGAAAAACGGCCTGTTTTCCAATGTCGCCATCAACGTGGACTCTATCATCAATGACTCGGCATATCTGCACATTCACCTGGCCCCTCGCCCGCGCGTATCCAAGATCAACTACAATGGCGTAAAGAAAAGCGAAAAAGACGATCTGAAGGAGAAGCTCGGACTTATGGAGGACAACCAACTGACCCCAAACATGATAGACAGGGCAAAGATTCTTGCCAAACGCTATTTTGAGGACAAGGGGTTCAAGAATGCCGAGATAGAGATTCTGCAGCACGATGATCCCGCCGCACCGGACAAGGTGATTGTGGATATCAACATCCAGAAAAACGGTAAGATTATCATAAACAAGATAAACGTAATAGGTAATACCGTTATTCCCGAGAGGAAACTGAAGGGTACAATCTTCACCAAAGGCGTTCTGAAAGGAATCCGCGAGAAAGACGGTTTCCACAACTGGTTCCGCAGCCATAAGTTTGTGGAAAGCAAATACAAGGAGGCAAAGGACAATCTTCAGGCCTACTATGCCGAATTGGGCTACCGCGATGCCATTATCGTTGCTGATACGGTAAAGAACATCGACGAGAAATACGTAGACATCAACATCCATGTGGAAGAGGGCGAGAAGTACTACATCCGCAATATCGAGTGGGTGGGTAACTCTGTATACAACACAGATGCCCTTTCATATATGCTAAAGATGAAAAAGGGAGATGTCTACAACCAGAAACTCCTCAACGACCGCCTCTCCGGCGACGAGGATGCTGTCGGCAACCTTTATTACAACAACGGTTACGTATTCTACAGACTCGATCCTGTTGAAACCAATATCGTAGGCGATAGCATCGACCTTGAGATGCGCATACACGAAGGTCCTCAGGCCCGTATCAGCAGAGTGAAAATTACCGGCAATGACCGTGTATATGAAAACGTTGTCCGTCGCGAACTGCGCAACAAGCCTGGCGATCTGTTCTCTAAAGAGGCCTTTGAGCGTTCATTCCGTGAAATCGGCAGTATGGGACATTTCAACCCCGAGAACATTGACTACGATATCGCACCAGACCCGAACAACGGTACCGTGGACCTTTCATGGGGACTTGAACCAAAGAGCAACGACCAGATTGAGTTCTCTCTCGGTTACGGCCAGACCGGTGTAATCGGTAAGATCGGTTTGAAGTTTGCAAACTTCAGTCTTGCCAACCTGTTCAAGAAGAACGGTATGCGCAGAGGCATAATGCCTCAGGGTAACGGTGAGACGTTCAGCATCAGTGGTCAGACCAACGGTTCATACTACCAGCAGTACAGCATACAGTACATCAACCCCTGGTTTGG
>JAFYVX010000040.1 GCA_017558255.1 Bacteroidaceae bacterium | reverse complement strand
TTAACTATACGCCCCCAAAATCCTTGGTAACGTAGTTCTAGAGTGCTCAGACATTTTTTCAACCTCTCATTGAGCTCAATCATAGCATCTTTTGAAAGAGAAGTTGATGATACTACATCTGCTGATATTGTTGCATACATATTTTTCTATTTTACAAGTGGTATTACTTGTTATCTGTCATTGCAAGCGCATTGACTTGTTTTTGCTTATTACAAGCGATTTCGCTTGCAAATATAATAAGATTTCTTTATTTGATGGAATAAATGACTAATAATAGTGTTATTATAGTGCGTAAAGTCGGCTTTTAATAATAAAAGTGACCCGTCAGCAGTTCAATAGGATGCTGACGGGGACTATTATTACTGACATACACTTAGTTACAACTTCATTGAGTTTCCACACTTCTGAGCCTGTTCATATCTGCCTATGGCGACATCATCCACTTCACGGGTAGCCTTGCTGTACTCGCTGTTGGATAGACCTTCCTTTTTGTCTGCCGTGAACACGAGGAAAGTTCCAATAGCTCTGTAATCTTCCTTATTTTTGCCAAAGGCCTCCATTACACTCTTGATGGTCTTTGCTTCCTCTCTGTTGAAGATGCTACGATAAGTGTCCTTAGCAAAACTGACGATTGCCTCTATCGCACTTCTAAATGTAGCGTTATTTCGTGCCAGTAGTTTTGTAAACATCCCCAGCATCTTGTTCCTCCACGATATACGTTCCTTTAAGTTGCGAATCTCATCATCCTTTTTGAGTACAGCATTGCGTACGGCACCTTCCATTTGTTGTGCAACAGTTTTCTTGTAGGCTTCTGTGTCCGTTTGCGTTCTTCTGCTATCGCTTCGTGTGCCTCTGCTAAGTCAAGTTTCAGGTCCTCAATATCGCCTTTCAGGGCTTTAGACTTGCCTGTAGCCCAATCAGCCACTGCTCCTCGCTTAACCGCTATAAGACGCTCGTTTTACCGCTATCAGCCGTTCGCCGAACCGCTACTATCCGTTCATTGAACCGCTATCAGCCGTTCGCCGAACCGCTACTATCTGTTCGGCGAGGTACTATTGGCAGTTCTCAGAGAAGGTATTTAAGGGTGAAAGTAGCGTAATTTTGCTACATATACATTACAGAAGAAATGTAATGCCTTTGATGGTGTTCTGCCTTTTTTCTTCTATCTCCTTCTTCATGCGCTTTATGGCGCATTGGTAGAAAAATGCCACCAGATACTCGGCACTGTCGTTGTGGAAAAGTTTTAGGGCACGGATGTACTCCTCCTTGGATTCGCGTGTAATGATGAGGATGGGGTGTCCTGCCTGAAGAAGGATCTTGTTGGACAAAAGTCGTGCCATACGTCCGTTGCCGTCTCGGAAAGGATGCAGATAGATGAAGTGTCCGTGAAAAATGGCTGCAACAAACATTGGGGGCAAACCTTTTTCGATGGCGCGTTCGGTATGTTGCAGAAGGTCGGGAACTTTCTTTATCAGTTGTTCGTGGTCGCCGAAGAGGGTGTCTCCTGCTCCCATGTCCATCGTTGTATATTCACCAGGGTTGGCACCAGGATGCCGATATGAAATGGTGTGTTGTGTAAGTGTGGCATGTAGTGACAGGATATAATCTTCTGTCAGAGGGCTTTGAGTGGAATCAAGCATCTGCTCATAGGCATGGAAGTGGTCGAGCATCTCCATTGTTTCCACCAAGGGTTTGTTCATTGGTACCACGCCCAATCCCAATTCCTTCAGTGCTTTAGTGTCATTGATGGTATATGAATTTCCCTCTATGCCAAGGCTGTGTGCAGAAAAGAGTATCTCGTTATATTGTAGATAGTCCTCTGGAACCATCTTCTTCTCAACGCACTTTCGGTATTCTGGTAAAAGTTCGTTGTATTGTTTCTCTAAATCTTCACACATTTTTTAGTGGGTCCTGTCCAAGTCTTACTTTTTCGCTTCCTGCTGCTTCTTAGCGTTGGCTATGGAGTCCTCGCGCAATTGGCGATAGATGGTCTCGGTGAGTTCTTCTTCGTATGTCTTGGCAGCATCCAGTTTTACAAGAGCTTCCTTGTCTTTTTTGTGTTTCTTCTCCTTTTTGCGTTCCTTCCATGCAAAGGGATGCATGATGTAGTCGGTGGCCTTTTTTCCTATAATGTCAGAAACGCTCTTCTGCTTGGGTGTGCTGGGGTCTGTCTTCAGCGACTTGCTCAGGACATCTACGATACGGAGTTCCTTCTCTGCCTGTATGCTCACCTCACCCAGGGTGTCCGTATAGACCACGGTGGTATCCTTGTTGGTGCCTTGTCTGGTCTTGGTGGTATCCTCCGCACTATAGGCATAGGTGGCATGTATGGGCGAATGTGAAGTGAGGGTGAGCAGCATGGCTGCCAGCAGCATGAGGAAGGGTATCTTTTTCATGTCTATAGACTTGTTTTCAACGACAAAGGTACAAATTACCGCTCTATGGAGCAAGGATTTCGCATTCTTTAACTGTTTTCTGGTGTGTATGAGACTTACTTTGCCTACTTGCAGAAGTATTTTTTGTACAGTTCGTGTGCTATGTCAACGGGATTTTCCTTGGCAACCTTGGTGATGGTCTTTCCGTGTGTCCAGTTCTCTTCCCATTTGAACCACTCTTGTGATGTGATGGTCTTGCCCTCTTCCAGAGCCTTGAAGAACATCTTCCATCGTGCCAGTTGGAAGTCGTTGAGCAGACCTCCCCACTGACGGCTTGAATAGTCGTGCAACCTGCCTCTCTCGGCACTCTGTTCGTGTCCCCATACGGAGATAAGCGTGCGTGCATTCCATTCCATCCAGTCGCGGTCGGCTTCTGTGGTTCCTGGTACCTCATTGCATACATTTCTTGCCGAGGTGGTCCATCTTTCCAACCTGAACAGGTCTATCTGTGAGAGCAGGCGGTTAAGGTCGGTCAATACCCCAAGGAAGGTGGTGTATTGTGCCCTGAAAGCCTCCATATCCTTATTCTTGTAGCTGGTGGCTATGTCCTTGAGCAGATAGTAGGTAGAATCGGTGAGCGTTTGGCGCACCACATCGGCAATGTCGTGCTCATAGTTGGGGTTTCCTCTGAGTCTGTCCTTCTCCTTGAGCATTTCGGCGGCAGCCTCGCGAACCTTGCGTATATCGTGATATATCTCGCATGTACCCCACCCCGAAACGCGCCTTACATCAAGTGAGGGACGAGCACAGATTACTGCCTCCACGTCTTGTGATTGCTTGGGGCAGTTCAGTACGGACTTGGTTAGTATGTCCCATCCACTCTCCATTGCCTCGCTCCTTATGCCATAGCGAGCTTCGGAATATCTCTGTGTCCAGGTCTTGCCCTCCTCTCTCTTCATCCATGGAAGTTCGAACAGGAGGTCGTAGAGTATGGGGCAGGTCTCCAAACCTTCCGGAGTGGCGCCAACGCCCTTTGCACCGTTGGGATATTTCTCCAGTGCGTTGAAGTAGTTTTCCAGCATAGGTTCGAAGCGTCCGTGCATACCTGTCTTGCCACCGAAGTTGTGCAACATGCACCAAAGGAAGTCGTGGCCTTCGTAGCCCTTCTCTTCCCATTTGGATAGACCATCGGAATAGAGGTCAAGCACAACGAAACCGCCTTTGGGTATGGTGTCCAGAGCCTCTTTTCTTGGGTTTCTGTCCCAACTTTGTATAACCCATGTGGAACCGGGAGAATGCTTTTGCATCTGCTTGTAGATGGTGGTGAAAGCCTCCTTCAGGTTTATGCCCTCGGTGCGTCCGCCCTCGTGGAAGGGATCCATGCTATAGTAGCGCGACTTGCCCATCGCCTTTTCCAGATGCTTGTAGTAGAGTTGGGCAATCTCGGCGTATCTCTCGTCTGTGGGCAGCAGGAAGGAAGGTCTGCGGAAGCCAGAACACCAATAGCCCTGGTCGATTACGTTTACTCCCATCTTCTCTGGTGCATTGCTGGGCAGGATGCTTCCATAGCCAGGCAAAACGGGTTCCATGCCAAGGGAGCGCATGCGTTCAAGGATGAATTGGCACAACTGTTCCTGTCTTTCGTACCACCAGTCTGGATTGGGACCCCCCCACCCTTCCAGATTGTTCATCAGCCACCATGCCTGGAAACCAGGACCGGCAACGAACTTGTCAATATCCTCTCTCTGATAACCTATCTCGGCAAGCACATTCTTCCACACCACATCGGTGCCCACAAGGGCAAGGGGTATGTTGATGCCATGCAATGCCATCCA
>JAFYVX010000039.1 GCA_017558255.1 Bacteroidaceae bacterium | reverse complement strand
TATGAAGGTAATACTTTGTCGGTCATTATTCAATACTAATCTTTACTTGTGAATCACACGGTCGTTGAGCTCGGCAAGCTTGGCCTTGTTCCAACGGTCGGTGGTACCAACGAGGTAACCTGTAATGCGCTGGAGGCGGTCGATATTGTGACTACCGCAATTGGGGCACTCGTCCATCACCTTCTCGGCATTCTCATAGCCGCAATCCATGCAACGGTTGCGAGTGTGGTTTACAGAACCATAACCGATATTGAACTTGTCCATCATATCCACGATGTTCATAACCGCCTCGGGATTGTGAGTGGCATCGCCATCAATCTCAACATAGAAGATATGGCCACCACCGGTGAGTGCGTGATATGGAGCCTCTACCTGTGCCTTGTGAAGGGCAGAGCACTTATAGTAGACGGGCACATGGTTGGAGTTGGTATAATAGTCCTTGTCGGTAATACCGGGGATGACACCGAACTTCTTCTTGTCGAACTTGGTGAAACGGCCGGACAGACCCTCGGCAGGAGTGGCAAGCACACTGTAGTTGTGCTGATAGCGGTCGCAGAACTCCACAACACGGTCGCGCATGTAGGTAACAATCTTCAAACCGAGTTCCTGGCTCTCCTCGCTCTCGCCGTGGTGCTTGCCGGTGAGGGCAATAAGGCACTCTGCCAGACCAATGAAGCCGATACCAAGCGTACCCTGGTTGATGACAGGAGCGATGGAGTCGTTTGGCGAAAGGTTCTCGCTACCAATCCAAAGACCACGCATGAGCAAGGGGAACTGCTTGGCGAAGGCTGTCTTCTGGAACTCCATACGGTCGTGCAACTGCTGAGCTGTTACCTCAAGCAAATGATCCAACTTGGCAAAGAATGCTGCTATACGGTCGTCCTTGTCCTTGATGTTCATGCACTCGATGGCAAGACGAACGATGTTGATGGTAGAGAAAGAGAGGTTACCACGACCGATACTGGTCTTAGGACCGAAACGGTTCTCAAACACACGGGTACGGCAACCCATGGTGGCGCACTCGTACTTGTAACGCTCGGGATCGTTAATGTCCCACTTCTCGTGATAGTTGTAGGGAGCATCGAGGTTGATGAAGTTGGGGAAGAAACGACGGGCAGTTACCTGACAAGCATACTTGTAGAGGTCGTAGTTGCGGTCGGTGGGCAGGTAGCTCACGCCACGCTTCTTCTTCCAGATCTGGATGGGGAAGATAGCAGTCTCGCCATTGCCCACACCCTCGTAAGTGCTTTTCAGCAACTCGCGGATGATGCAACGTCCCTCGGCACTGGTATCGGTACCATAGTTGATGGAGGAGAACACAACCTGATTACCACCACGGGAGTGGATAGTGTTCATATTGTGGATGAATGCCTCCATGGACTGGTGCACACGCTCTACTGTCTTGTTGATAGCATGCTGACGGATGCGCTCGCGACCTACCAAACCGGTGAGGGGAGTCTCGATGAAGTCCTCTATATCGCTATTGTACAACTCGCTATAGTCCTCGGCATTCAGGTCCTCAAGCACCTTCACCTCCTCGATGAAACTCTTGCGCACATAGGGAGCCAGATAGAAGTCGAAAGCAGGGATAGCCTGACCACCATGCATCTCGTTCTGTACGGTCTCCATGCTTATACAGCCCAGGATGGAAGCAGTCTCAATACGCTTTGCAGGACGACTCTCGCCATGACCGGCCTGGAAGCCATACTTGAGGATTCTATCCAATGGATGTTGAACACAGGTCAGAGACTTGGTGGGATAGTAGTCCTTATCGTGAATGTGCAGATAGTTGTTCTTCACGGCATCCTTCACCTCGTCGCTCAACAGATAGTCGTCAACGAAAGGCTTTGTTGTCTCGCTTGAGAACTTCATCATCATACCGGCAGGAGTGTCGGCATTCATATTGGCATTCTCGCGGGTAACATCATTGTTCTTGATGTTGATAATCTCCAGGAAGATGTCGCGGGTCTTTGCCTTACGGGCAATAGTACGCGCACTACGGTACTTGATGTATATCTTGGCAACATCGGGACGACTTGACTTCATCAACTCGTCCTCAACCATGTCCTGGATTTCCTCCACGGTCATCTGGGACTTGCCACGAATGCTTACGCGGTCGGTAATCTTTACTATCAACTCGCTATCCTCACCGGTTTCGGTGGTGAGCATAGCCTTACGAATAGCGGCACCTATCTTCTGCTCATTGAAGCCAACTATACGGCCGTCACGCTTTACTACTGTCTGTATCATACTGGGGCGAAATAATGTTTTTCTATTATTATATATAAGGTGTATTTCTCTCGCTCTTCCGCACCGTTTCCGATTGGGCGAAAAAGTGTTGCAAATATACGATATTCTCTAATATGACGCAAGACTTAGACACAAAAACTTCCCCGTTTTAGCAAACTTTTTGATTTACCAAAACGGGGAAGTTGTCCAATTTAATTTGTATTTACTTGATATTCAACAAACTTTTATCTTTGGTTAGAGAAAAAGTTTTCCAAAACGTTATTTATGGTGCATTTATAGCTATATATCAAGGAATTAGAACAGCACTACATTCTGATGCTTGTCCACAAGCATGCCGTTGGTGTGCTGGAGGTTGAATTTCTGCTTCTTCTTGGCCTTCATCTTTACAACCAGCAGAGTAGCATCACCTTCGATGTTCTTCTGCTCACCAAGGTTAACGAAAGTGGGATACAGAACCTTGTCGCCATTGGTGTGCAGACGGTCGTAGGTCATGTTGTACATCTTCTCCAAAGCAGGAGCCTCTACGCCAACATATTCCCATTCCTGGGCGTCATAGGGAAGAGCGAAGCTAAGACCGTTCACGCTCTTCATACCCTTACCGCTAACGGTGATAACAGCCACATCGCCGGCATTGTACTGCTTCTTGTCGGCCTCGATGCTAACTTCACCAGCAACATTCTCAACCTTGCGAGGACTTACGCCATCGTTCAGTGCCACGGCAACAGACATAATGTCGTATGCATCGAGCAGGCCATTACCATTGAGGTCGCCCTTGCTCACATAGTCGAAGTCGCCATCGCCCTTGCGCAAACCTGTATAGTTCATATAAGAGGTGAGGTCGTTCTCATCCAACTTGCCGTCCAGGTTAATATCACCGGGGATATAATACTCTGAATCGGGCTGACGGAAGATGTAGAGTTCATAACCAGAACCGAAGTTGCCAAGAGCCTCCTCTACCTTGATGCGGATGAAGCGAGCCTTTGGAGCACCTTCGAACACCACCTCCTTGACCTGACCGTCGCGTGCCCAGTTGAGAGCCACGGGAGCTGACCAGTTCATCTTATCCATACTCAACTCATAGCTTGCCTTCAGGATGGTACCATTACCGCCATCGGGACGAGGCATGTAGTGCATTCTGTCGAGGAAGTTAACGGTTCTCAAGTCGATAACCATCTCGAAGGGAACTGCCTTCTGGCTCCATGCGGTGTGCCAGATGCTGGTCTCGTCGAAGTCGAACAAATTGTTCACGCCCTGACCGCCCTGGTTAGCACATGTTGTCTCTGCCTGGATGCCACGGATAGCGAAGCGGAGAGGATCGGCAGCTGTGGTGGCCTTCAATGATGTCCATTCGCTCACACCGTCCTTGTTAACGGCACGAACCTTCATCTCGTAAGAGGTAGATGCAGAGAGGCCATCGATGGTATACTCTGTTGCAGCAATAGTGCTATATATCTGACCCTCGAACTCCAGTTCATAGTAGTCGGCATTCTCTACGGACTTCCAAGTGGGAGTAAGAGTATATGCCTCTGTGCCCTCCAACTGTGCCTGGGGAGCAACCAAAGCACCGGTGTTGGCAAGCAACTTATTGGTATTGTCAACAACAACCTTCTGCGCGGTAACAACAACCTCGTTGGCAACAACATCGGTCTCGGCGATATTAACCATCAGGCCCTTAACCTTCATATACTTGTCCTCGGCATTCTCGCCATAGTAGAAGCTATTGGGAGTTGCCTTCCATGCAGCATAGTCGTTAACCTCAACGAGCTTAACCTTCTTGCCACCAACCTTTGCGGCAACCTTTGCAGGCTTCTCGCTACAGAATACGGTAACATGAGTAAACTTCTGCTTCTCAAAGCCCTTGAACTCACCCTTTGTGGGTTCAACGGTGATAGTGAGATTACCCTTTGCATCGAGCTTGCTGTTTACCTTTGTCTTGGTGCACTCGCCCAGGAGGTAAGCCTGTGTCTTTGCATCGTCGTCGTATTCGGTGAAAGTGCTTTCGCCGAAGGGATAGATCTCGTATGCACGCATCTTGGGATCGATCTCGGCAGGAGTGTTTGTTGTCTTGTGCACGGGAATGATAGCACCACGCTTCATCAGCACGGGCAACTTCCACAGGGGTGCAGGGAAGTTGTTGATGATACGACCACCCTGATATACATCGCCGGTGAAGTAGTCAACCCACTCGCCCTTGGGCAGATAGATACCATCACGTACATCGTTACCTTCCTTGTCGGCACGAGTTGCCTGATAGATGGGAGCAACCAGGATGTAGGGACCGAACATATACTGATACTCGGTGCGCTTGCCAAGAGTGAAGGCATTCTCCTCCTCGAGGAACATGGCACGAATCATAGGCAGACCATCAACAGCCTCGCGAGCGATAGCATACTGATAGGGAAGAATCTTTGACTTGAGCTTGAGGTAGTAGCGGTTCAGATCGGCTGCCTT
>JAFYVX010000038.1 GCA_017558255.1 Bacteroidaceae bacterium | reverse complement strand
GTGGACCGACCCCGAGGTGGCAGAGATTATCAATGAGAAATATATCCTTGTAACATTGCACGTTGACGACAAGACCCCATTGGCAGAGCCTGTCGTTGTCAATGAAAACGGCCAGGAACGCAAACTGCGCACCGTGGGCGATCGCTGGAGCTACCTGCAACGTTACAAGTTCGGTGCCAATGCCCAACCCTTCTATGTACTGCTGAGCCCAGAAGGCAAACCTCTGGCTCCCAGCTACAGTTTCAATGAGGACATCCCTTCATACATAGAATGGTTGAATAGCGGTTTGAAATAACCCAACTGTTTCATTTGGGTAAAATATAACCAACGATTAACGGGACCCCGTCTTCTGGAGTCCCGTTAATTTTTTCCTGGTATTGTCGCTCCCCTACAAATACATTGTCAACCCCTTGTCCTCGTAAGAACCAAATTGCATGCAAAGGACACCCTGAATGGTGCTATACAAAAAAATGACGAAGGGGAATGCGTCCACCATGGAACAACATTCCCCCTCGTAGTTCTATAAAGAGAAATTACAGAGCCAAGTCGGCACCTGCCTTGAACTTCACAACCTTCTTTGCAGGAATCTCGATAACCTCACCAGTGCGGGGGTTCTTACCTGTACGTGCAGGACGCTCAGCGGTAGCAAAAGTACCGAAACCTACGAGAGCAACCTTGTCACCAGCCTTCACTGCATTTGCAATAGCAGCAGTTGTTGCGTTCAAAGCCTTAGCAGCATCTGCCTTTGACAAACCGGCACCTTCTGCAATAGCATTAATCAAATCTGTCTTGTTCATAATATCAGTTATTTATTGGTTAAAATTATATCGTTCCTGTTGCTTTACAGCATTTTGCAACACAAATATAGATATTCCGCAAATTCCAACCAAGTTTTGAGATAGAAAAATGTAGGATTTAACAAAAAATAGTAGAATAGAGCACTAAAAGTCCTTGATTAGTACACAAAAAAGCGTAACTTCGCAACATGAATAACGAAATACAGATATCCGCACTATGAATATGATGCCACCCGTAACAAAAAACCTGCTTATCATCAACGTTCTGTGCTACCTGGGCTTGCTGGCCCTTGGCGAACATGGCGTGAACCTGAACAGTCTGATGGGACTGCACTTCTTCATGGCAGACAGCTTCATGCCTTACCAGCTGTTAACCTACATGTTCATGCACAGCAATCTTGAGCATATATTCTTCAATATGTTTGCCGTATGGATGTTCGGCAGAATCATTGAGCAGGTATTAGGAAGCAAGCGCTTCCTGTTCTATTACCTGGCATGCGGCGTAGGTGCTGGCCTTGTTCAGGAACTGGTCCAGTGGATAAACTACATCAGCTTGGAGCACACCGACGTTGCACGCATGGGCAATGAACTGGTCCATGGCAAATACGTAGTACAACAGGGAATGGCAGTAAGTATAGACATGTGGAACACTGTTGGTGCATCGGGGGCCGTATATGGAATATTGTTGGCCTTCGGCATGATATTCCCCAACGAGAAGATGTTCATCTTTCCCATACCAGTGCCCATTAAGGCAAAAATCTTTGTCATTGGCTATGCTCTCATAGAACTCTTCCTGACCAGAAGTAACGATGGTGTAGCACATTACGCCCACCTCGGCGGCATGCTCGTGGGACTGATTATCCTGCTCACCTGGAAAGACAACGGACATGGCGGACCATTGGACAAACTACGCAATCTGTTCAAGCGCAAACCCAAAAGTCATTTTCACGTTTACCAAAAGAACTGATTGTTTATGGCCATGGATACTGTAAAATCCAAGGTGGGACATGGATTACGTTTG
Organism: Bacteroidaceae bacterium; assembly: GCA_017558255.1. Lineage (GTDB taxonomy): Bacteria > Bacteroidota > Bacteroidia > Bacteroidales > Bacteroidaceae > Physcousia. The sequence goes on along the minus strand of JAFYVX010000038.1, from coordinate 2,266 downwards.
ATGCTTGTCAGTGTTATGACTGGCGCAAACGTAGTGACCATCCTGCTACTATGGGTATCTTGCCTGTCTACACATTTAGACCCGGCAACATACCCAAAGTTGTCATTGGGAGGTCTTCTGTTCCCCGTTTTTCTTGTGCTCAATCTGGCTTTCGTGTTTTTCTGGCTAATCATATCATGCCGACATGTTCTTTTGCCGATTATGGGAATAATATTCTGTTGGAACTACGTGAGGGATTATTGTCCCATCAATCTGCAAAAGAAGGTCCCTGAATCCGCATGCAAGATAATGTCATACAACGTTGTCGGCTTTAACGATGATGAAGAAAACGGTCTCGATGGATACAAAACCATAGAGTACATCTCAAAAAACAATGCCGATATTATATTCCTGCAAGAGTGCCCATCAGGCGGCAAAAAGTATTTGGAATTAGCCAAGAGAATGACGGATTCCGGATATAACGTAAAAGCAAATGGACAATTACGGATATATTCCAAGTTGCCCTTTGTCGGAGAGACAATCTATTCGGAATCCAAGAAAAAAGGCAACGGCACCTTTGCATGTATGGTGGAGATAAAAGGAGATACCGTAGTTCTGATAAACAACCACTTAGAAAGCAACTCCATTACTGAGAAGGAAAAGGATGATTATAGCGAAGCCCTTGGATTCCACGACAAAGACAAAGTGAAGGCAAGCGGGCGAGTGCTATTATCACGTCTGTCCTTAGCTGCCACAAAGAGAGCAGAGCAGACCGACAGCCTGTGCAGCCTGATACGGAAATACGAACGCTATGACATGATTGTGTGCGGAGACATGAATGACACCCCTATTTCATATACCTATCAGCAGATTGCCAATTTGCTGAAGAATGCATACGAGGAAAGCGGAACCGGATTAGGTATCTCCTTTAACAGGAAGGGGTTCCCGGTAAGGATAGACCATATCTTTACAAGTAAGGGACTTAAGTCAGCAAGAACATTTGTAAACTCCAAAATCTCTTCCTCTGACCATAGACCTATAATTACAAACATATATAAAAACACGGAGACAAAACAAGCATCTAATGTGCCTGAATAACAGCACAAATAAGCAAAATAGGCAGTAAAAACACTTTTTTCCTTACTTTACCTTGGGCATATCGGGAAATTGTCATACATTTGCGTGCTTTTATGCCCAAAAAACAACCGAATTATCAATAATTTTCAAAAAATAACTAATCTAAAACAAAAATGCAAAACAAAGGATTTGTAAAGGCTTTCGCTCTTCTGCTTACCCTGGTTTGTGCCTTTTACCTGAGCTTCTCAGTCGTAACAAACCATTACGACAACAAGTACCAGGAAATGATACAGACTGAGGGCAAGGAGGCTGCTGACCGTTACATGGACTCCCTGAACACCCACGACGTTTACCTGTGGTCATGGAATCTGAAGGAGTGCCGCGAAATGGGTATCGGTCTGGGTCTTGACCTGAAGGGCGGTATGAATGTGATCCTGGAAGTCAGCGTTCCCGATGTGATCAAGGCTCTTGCCGACCACAAGGAGGAAAACGACGAGACCTTCCGTCAGGCAGTAGAACTCTCTGCTAAGCAGGCTACTGAAAGCCAGAGTGACTTTATTACCCTGTTCGTTAAAAACTTCAAGGAGATGGCTCCCGAGCGTACCCTTGCCGAACTGTTCGCTACACAGCAGCTGCGCGACAAGGTTTCTCCCAAGAGCACCGACAAGGAGGTTGAAAACGTTCTGCGTGCTGAACTGAAGAGCGCAATCGACAACAGTTACAATGTATTGCGTACCCGTATCGACCGCTTCGGTGTGGTTCAGCCCAACATTCAGGCTCTGGAAGGCCAGGAAGGCCGCATCATGGTGGAAATGCCCGGTGTGAAGGAGCCCGAGCGTGTCCGCAAACTGCTGCAGGGCTCTGCAAATCTGGAGTTCTGGGAGACATACAATTCTCAGGAGATTACTCCTTTCCTGGCACAGCTCGACTCTAAGCTGGCAGCAACTTTGAGCGCAGAGGCAACTGAGGCTGAAACAGAGGGAAACGTTGCAGAAACTGCCGATTCTACCGCAAACAAGAGCGACCTGGCTTCTGCCATCGCTAACAACGCAAGCGACAAATCACAGGCAAGCGAGGCTGAAATCGAGCGCTTCAAGAAGCAGCACCCCTTGCTGAGCAAGCTGCAGCTGACTCAGGGCGCATACGGTTGTGTAGTAGGTTTCGCTCACAAGCGCGATATGGATGCCATCAGCGAACTGCTCGCTACTCC
>JAFYVX010000037.1 GCA_017558255.1 Bacteroidaceae bacterium | reverse complement strand
TAAAGGTATATAGAACAAACTAACTTATAGAACCCACCTAAAAACAATGCAAGAAGTCAATCCAAAAGAAACAACCCGCGCATATGCCTTTGAAATGTGGATGAAGGCACCCATGCCGATGCTTACATTCTTCAAGACACTGGACGTAACACGCCTTGTGAAGACAAGTCGGAAGAAGAAACTGAAATTCAACATGCTGATGTGCTACTGCATTGGCCAGGCGGCGAGTTCTATCAAGGAATTCTATATGCTCCCAGTCAATGACAAACTGATGCGATACGAGAGCATTGCCGTAAACACCATAGTTGCCAACAGTATGGGTGAGGTCAGTTCATGTGATGTGCCTTTCAGCCGGGAACTTGACAGGTTTAATAACGATTACCTGCGCCTTACGAAACAAGTGGCCGACACTTGTACCGACCACGACCTCTCGGAGGAAAGCATGGTAATTGGCACTTCTGCCTTGGCACATTACGAAATAGACGGAGCCGTAGGTATGTATAGCGGCATATTCAATAACCCGTTTATCATATGGGGCAAATACAAACGAAACTGGTTCAAGACCACCCTAACCCTTTCGTTTCAATTCCATCACACGCAGATGGACGGTGCACATGCCGCACATTTTCTTGACAACTTGCAGAAAGCAATCAATGCCTTATAAAACAAGTGGCGCATGCAAGGAGGTTTGACTCTCCTGCATGCGCCACTCTTTTTTTTCATATCTTGTTTATACACCGTCATAGGATAGAGAATCTGTAGTGTACTCATCCTCCAAATCATCGTACTTTACTATCACGTAACTTCCATCAGGACCGATGTTCAGTTTGAAGGGACGTGACATGTCGCTATCCGGATAACTTACGGCCAGTGCATAGGAAACCATGCCTTCGTGCACTTGCAGGAAACGGCATCCGTCCAAGATACTCTTCTCGGCAAAATCTTCGTCCAACATTCTGAGGAAGTCCTTCTTCTGGAAAGTGCGCGAGAACAGGACAGCACCATTCTTCTTGACAGAAATCTTCAGCAGATTGTCAGCATAACGGTATCCGAGTTCATCCGTAATGATGCCCAAGGAATCGCATGCCTCGCGGTGAATCATCAGGGCATACACATTCTTACCCGACATTACCGTATCCTCCGCATGAAGGGTGGGCAATCGATGTATTATGTTCTCTACCTTCGTCTGCGGTTGCTCTTCATTAGCCGCCGTGTCAGTGCTCTGCGAGTTCTTATTACAAGCGCCAAACACCATGGCAAGCATTAGAAATAGTGCGAATCGTTTTTTCATTGTGTGGTTGGTCTCCTAAATTGAACACCTGTTTTTCCAGCATTACTCAGCTGTCTGAGCTGGCTCGACGGTCTGTGCAGACTCGGCTGGTTCGGCAACACTTTCCTCATCTGTAGCAGGAGCCTTGTCTATCAACTCCAGGAACTGGTCAAGCTTGGGAGTGATGATAATCTGTGTGCGGCGGTTCTTGGCACGACCCTCGGGAGTATCGTTTTCGGCAACGGTGTTGTACTCGCCACGGCCTGCGGCAGACAGACGGCTGGGGTTAACGCCATACTTGTTCTGCAACTCCTGAACAACACTACTTGCACGCAGGGCAGAGAGGTCCCAGTTGTTACGGATATTCTGACGGCTGATGGGCACATTGTCGGTGTTACCCTCTACCAGCACCTCATAATCATCATAGTCGGTGATAATCTTTGCAATCTTGCTCAGAGTCTCACCTGCCTTGGGACTGATCTCGTAAGAACCGCTCTTGTAAAGCATGTTGTCGTTCAGAGAGATATAAACAACACCCTTCAGCACCTGAATGTCAACGTCCTTCAACTCCTCGCGAGAGAGGCTGCGTGTCAGGTTGTTGGTCAGGGCAACGTTCAGAGAGTCGCTCTTGCTCTTTGCCTCCACCAACTGCTGGATGTACTTGTTGCTTGAGTTAATCTCATCCACCAGCTTGCTGATGTTTGCCCCCCCCTGATAGATGCTCTGGTCAAGGGTCTTCTGCATAATCTGCATAGCCTCGTTCTTCTCCTTCAACTGAGCGTTCTTGTCCTCAATCTGTGCCTGGAGGTTCTCGTTCTTTGTCTTGTACTCAGTCAACTGGAGCTGAGCCTCATAGTACTTCTGACCGAGAGACTTGCCCTTATCCTGACATTCCTGCAACTGCTGCTGGGCAAGCACCAGGTCTTTCTTACTTACACAACTGCCCAATACCATAGTGGCGGCAGCACCTAATACCATGTACTTAATTGTCTTCATCTTCTTACTTTTACTTAGTTAAGCACGGCAAAGGTACGAAAAAGAAACGAAGTGCATACTATATAATAAGAGAATTTGCCGTTTCTTCTGTTCTATTAACAGAGAATGCATTGATATTAACAAACAACGCCGCCTTTTTAACATTTAGCACATTTCTTTTGTTTTGCTACCATATATAGTTATTGTGCATATATTTCCTCGCCATTATTGTGCACTTATAAATTATTTTCGTAACTTTGCCGTCAAATTGACACTTAAGGTAGGTTCTTTAAATTAGCTTTGAGTTATATGATGTCTATTAGGCGGCAGATTTTTTATTTGAGCGAACTCGCATAGTGGTCCATGTGAGTAAGTGAAATTGAAAAAGATGCAAGTAAGAGACATTATAGAACCGAAGCAATAGGAATTCTACCAGACAAAAAAAGATACACTAATTTATAGAAGCTACCTTAATACATGAGCAATCTAATAATACCTAAAGACTATAAAGCGGCACTCGACCTCAAGCAGACAGAGTTGGCCATCAAGCAGATAAAGGACTTCTTCCTGCGCAGTTTCTCTACGGAGTTGCGCCTGCGCCGTGTGACCGCACCTTTGTTCGTGCTCCGCGGACTTGGTCTGAACGACGACCTGAACGGCATTGAGCGTCCTGTCTCCTTCCCCATAAAGGACATGAACGAATCCATGGCAGAGGTGGTGCACTCTCTGGCAAAGTGGAAGCGCGTTACTCTGGCGGAATACGAGGTAGAGCCCGGCTACGGCATCATCACCGACATGAATGCCATCCGTGCCGACGAGGAACTGGACAATCTGCACTCACTATACGTTGACCAGTGGGACTGGGAGCGCACTATGACGGCGGAGCAGCGCAACATTGATTTCCTGAAGGATATCGTGCGCCGCATCTACAACACCATCCTGCGTGCCGAGTTCTACATCTGCGAGACCTACCCCCAGTTGCGCCCCTACCTGCCCGAGGAGATTCGCTTCATACATAGCGAGGAACTTATGCAGATGTACCCCGATAAAACCGCCAAGGAGCGTGAGGACCTCATCTGCCAGAAGTATGGTGCGGTATTTATCATTGGCATCGGAGACAAACTATCCAACGGCGAGCCTCACGACAACCGCGCTCCCGACTATGACGATTGGAGCACTCCCAACGGCGACGGCTTCATGGGCTTGAACGGCGACCTGCTCATCTGGTACCCCATCTTGGGAAGAAGCATAGAATTGTCATCCATGGGCATCCGTGTGGACAAGGACGCACTCATGCACCAATTGAAACTCCAGGGCAAGACCGACCGCAAGGAACTCTACTTCCACCGTCGTCTTCTGGAAGGCACACTTCCCCTGAGCATCGGTGGCGGTATTGGCCAGAGCCGCCTGTGTATGATACTTCTGCAAAAGGGCCACGTGGGCGAGACACAATCCAGCATCTGGCCCGACGACATGCGACAGAAGTGCAAGGAAGTGGGAATGAACCTGATATAACTCAAACCCTATTTGGATATAATCCCCCGCATGTACTTCATATAGAAAGAAGTCCCCTCTCAGTAACGGAATTGAGAGGGGACTTCTTTTTCTATGACAAGGAAACTTACTTGTAAAGACCGATGCCTATCTTCAAGCCGGCACTTGTACCGTTCTTGAAGTCATTCAGTGCGAAATCGGCATACAGGGCCGGTTCCAATGAAATGCTCTTACCCAGGAAGAAGGTATAGCCCACCTGAGGGCACAGCTGGATATAATTGCGGCCTGTTCCAGCATGTTCAAACTGCAAGCCTGCGCCAAGGTTCAATCCGTTTGAATCAAACGAATAGCGGAACTGGGGCTTGATCTGGAGACTATTATAGCCACCCGAATGGGTATATCCCAAAAGACCGCCAACCATCCAATTATCCTTTATAAAATAACCGTATTCGCCACTAAGGCCAAAGGAAAATTCTCCCTTTTCAAAACCAATGCCGAATCCCGACAGTGAGGCATTGACATAATGTGTTCCCTTTTCAAATTGTGCATGCGCACCCAATGTAACGATGGCCATAAATGCCATAAGAATGATTTTCTTCATAATAATTATGTTTTTATTAGTTTGTCTTGAATATTAACATCAAAGCCGGTTCTTGGGACTTTTGTGTATTTCTATTTACAAAAATACAACTTTTTTTCATACCTTTGCGCACATGAAATATATTTTCACATTGTTTATGATTATTTGGTGCGTGGCCGCTGGTGCCATGCCCAAACACGAGGTGCGTGCCGTATGGCTTACCACCATAATGGGACTTGACTGGCCCAAGACAAGGGCGGTGTCCGAGGAAAGCCGCAAAAAGCAGCAGGAAGAACTTTGCAACATCCTGGACCGCTTGCAGGAGGATGGCATCAATACCGTGTACCTTCAGACGCGTACACGTGGTGCCGTTATCTATCCATCTGCCATAGAACCCTGGGACGGAGCTCTGACGGGCAAATACGACAAGCACCCTGGCTACGATCCCTTGGCATTTGCCATTGAAGAGTGCCACAAGCGTGGCATGGAGTGCCATGCATGGCTGGTAACGATTCCTGCCTTCAAGATTCCCGATGCCAAGGCTTTGGGCAAGAAGTCGCTATACTACACCCACCCCAAACTGCTCTACAAGAAGAACGGTTCCTACTACATGGACCCCTCCATGCAGGGCACAGCCGACTATCTCGAGCGCCTCTGCCGCGAGATAGTAAGCCGATACGACATCGACGGCATCCACTTCGACTATATCCGTTATCCCGAGAAGACGGAAAAGACCAAGCAGGACTGGCGGCGCGACAACATCACACGCATCGTGCGCCAACTCTACAACGCCATCAAGGAGGAGAAACCCTGGGTTCGTGTTTCCTCAAGTCCCGTGGGCAAGTACCGCGATGTCTCACGCTATTCCGCCAAGGGTTGGAATGCCTACAATGCCGTATTCCAGGATGCCGTCCTGTGGATGAAGGAGGGCATCATGGACATGATTTCGCCCATGATGTACTTCAAGGGCGACAACTTCTTCCCCTTCGCAGCCGACTGGCAGGAACAAAACCACGGCAAGGTCGTTGCACCCGGTCTGGGCATCTACTTCCTTGACCCAAAGGAAAAGGACTGGCACTTGCACGAGGTTACACGCGAGCTCCAGTTCATACGTCAGATGAACATGGGCGGTGCGGCATATTTCCGTGCTCAGTTCCTCCTGGACAACGTGAAAGGACTGGAAACATGGGTACGCAACCACTACTACACCACCCCAGCACTCTTGCCTCCGCTGAAAAACTCCAAGGTGTATCCCACCAAAGCAAAACGCACACCGCGCTATGTACTCTATGCCTCGGACACCTATCCCGTGGACATCAACAATCCCGAGAACATCGTGCGCATCTTCTGGGGCGAACCCAAGTACAACACCCTCATGGCACACCTCTTCAACAAGCACCTTGCCATCACCCAATTGGACGACTTCGGCAACGAGTCAGAACCAATGGAAGTTGAAAGGTGAGCAGTGAAAACAGCTTCTCCTAGGCCTTTATAGAAAATCTAGAACTTCTAGAATCTCAAGAAGACTCCAGTCCCCCAACGAAAAACTACGTACTCTATGCTCCGCACCCATCACATCATCCCACTTATAATCGCACTACTCTTTGGTAGTGCGTTTTTTGATGGCACCAGAGCACAAGACCTTCTGCCTCGCTCCACTCCCGAAGCCGAGGGAATATCCACTGCACACATACAGGAGTTCTTCGACACCCTGATGCAAGACACTCGCACCGAGGTGCACTCGTGCATCGTCATGAGGCATGGCCATGTAGTGGCAGAGTTGTATCCTATGCCTTGGCGCAAGGATTACCGCCACACCACCTACTCCCTCTCCAAGACCTTCACTTCCGTTGCCGTGGGCATGTGCATCCAGGACAGCCTCATCGCCCTCAGTGACACCATCGGCAAGTTTCTTGTCATCCCACCTCATGCCTCCAGTGGCATACGCGCCATCACCGTGCGCGACCTGCTCACCATGCAAAGCGGCATCCCTGTGGACACACAGATGAGGATACACGAAACCCAATGGCTCCGTGCCTACCTTTCCAAGAAACCCACCTCTGCCCCGGGTACACGTTGGGCATACGATAGCATCATGTCCTACATGCTTTCCGCCATCGTGCAGAAGGCAACGGGACAGACACTGATGGACTTCCTCACGAACCGACTCTTCACACCCCTCGGCATAACCGATGCCCTGTGGGAGGAGAGTCCCGAAGGCATCACCTGCGGAGGATGGGGACTTTACATACGTCCCGAGGTGATGGCAGCCTTCGGTCAGTTCCTGCTCAACAAGGGCAAATGGAATGGCAAGCAGTTGCTTTCCTCTTCATGGGTGGAGGAGATGATGAAACCGCAAAGCGTGAATGGTCGTTACAGCTACCACATCTGGCAGACAAAATATCCGGGTTGGGCAGAGGCAAACGGTGCCTACGGACAGTTCATATTCGTCATCCCAGAGGCCGACATGGTAGTAAGCATCACCCAATGCACAGGCAAAAGCGCACCCATACAAGAATGGATAAAGACCATGCTCGCGGACAATTGTCATACTGAGGCATTGGCACCATATGACTATTCCATTTCCTTCAACGACTACACCATGCCCATTGCTCAGGGCAAGGCATTTTGTTCCGACTCCGTTCCCTCGCAAGACAGAAAGGCAAATATTGCAGATGGCATCACACTTGGCGACAATCCCTTGCGATGGAAGCACCTTGGCATTACTCAAAATAATGACACATTGCTATTGGACATATGCGACACCGATGGACACGAATACAACATCGCCCTTGGTCACGGCCAGTGGATAGAGTCTGAGTTCAATGCCCTACCCTACTACAACCCACCCTTTCAGGGTAACTTCAGCAACCTTCCCACCTCGTGGCATGCCTCGGGGTCCTACGCATGGACCTCCTCCACCACCCTCAGCATCCGCCTCCACTGGACTGACTGGCTCACAAGTGCCTCGTTGGAAATCGTATTCTCCGAGCAAGGCAAACCCACAATCGCCTTCACCCCACACAACACAGGAAACAAGGTGCAAATCCTTACCAAATAATCCAGCCACATTTTCCATTTCGTGCACTAAACCGCTCAAAAATTTTCCATTTCGTGCACTGAAGTATTGTGTAACTCAAAAATTAATACCATCTTTGTGTCGTAAACTACCCCAAAAGGCGGTACTTGCTATACAAAGTCCATTAACCTATTAATATACTCCATGAACAACTACAGCAAGAACGAGAAGGCGACAATTGCCAAGCAGGAAGAGGGAAACAGGAATGTCATCAAGTGCTACTGGACAAACTATCTGCAGCCCATTATATTGTCATTCATGGTATTATACCTATTTTCCTTAATTGCTTTTGATTTATTTGAATACATCAGAGCTATGATATACGACTATGATTACCCCAGGGTGGGTAAACTGATATTTATGTCCATCCTTGTAAGTTTAATCGGCATACCCTTAATCTATTTTATTATACGAAGCATATTTGTTGACCTAAAGGGCAAATTGGAGTACACCGACACTTCCCTGCATTACGAGGGCTACAACTTTGACTTCTTTCCCAGAAAGACTATTGTCGATTTGAACTTTTCCGAAATTGCATATATGCATATATATGTTGACAAATTTGGCAAATTCCAAAGAGAGGTTATGAGAGTGCGTAAAACAGACGGAACAAAAATGGAACTCAACATCTGTTACTTCTACATAGAAGATACCACAAAATTAATGTATCAGCATCTGATAGACCTGGTAAACGCACTGCAGCAACAGGATGTGAAGAAATTCCAGATAACCATACACAACCACAAGGGCTTTATCTTCGGTTACCTCAATTTGAACATCTATGTCAACAAAGAGATGAGCAATAGCAGCGAAAGCACATATACCGTTAATGTAAAGACAGGGGACATACTTGCCATCAAGAGAGGTAGCGACACACACATCTTCAGACTTCAAGACCCTTCACTCACCCACTACTACATAGACGACTCTATGAACACCTTCAAAATCACCACAGCAAAGGAGTAGGCAAAACCGCCACACATGGAAAACCGAAATCCAAGTGTGGCGGATAAACATTTACGAATATGGCTCTATCTGAGGGTTCACTTCTCCGTCTTGGTCACAGTGGCCTTGCGGGTGTTCACCTTCCAGGTGCCCAAGGGGGTGGTGAAGGTGTAGGTGTAGGAATTGTGCTGCTTCACGCCAACGGTCATGCCAAGAACCTCGTAGGTGTTCTTGGCGGTTTTCTTCACCTCAAACGTCTTGATGGGAGTCTTCACCAAGAAACTTCCGTCCTTCTTGGAAGTGACACCATAGGTGGTACCGATGGGATCTTGCTTCAGGATTCCAAACCACTTGTCGAAATCGGTTGCTGCACTTGCATTGAGACATACACAGGTCAGGAGGGCACAAAATAACTTCTTCATAACTTAAACTTTTTATAGGGTTAAACTTAACAATATCACTCTTGCTCTTGTTTTACGATGCAAAGATATGGTGCTTTAACCACATGAAAAAGAATATAGAAGCGCGTTGTATGAAATGCCCGTTTTTATGTATGAAACGAAAAAGTTCCCCTTTAGTACACCACCTTCCTACCTCCTATGATGACTATCTGTCCCTTGCGTGCGGAACGTAGGAGGCGACCGGTGAGGTCGTACATCTTCTCACCACCACTGCCCACGGACGCACTGGGGAGTGTCTGTATGCCGGTACCTGTAGCGTCCATGCGCACGGCAATGTCATCTATGGCCACATAGGTGGGGGTATTGACACCATAACTACCCTTCTGGTCGTCGGAAACGGAGAAGTTGAACTTCACCGAACTTACCTTGCCCAGCACGGAAAGGTCGAACCATGTCCACCCCTGCACATGACGCAAGCCGTCCACCAGACGCAATGTGGCAGTGCCCGTCTTCTGTCCCTGGGCGTCAAAGCCCTCTGCCAAAAGGTCCACAAAGGTCTCCTCGGTTGCTGCCGTGCAGAAAGAACTGCCATTGACTATATTGCTGAGGAAATATGTTGTGGGAGCCACATAGGCATGGTCTATTGTCCTTGCTTGTCCGTCGCCAAAGGTAAGCACGGCACGAGTGTCCGTTCCACCGCTGGCAAAGGTATTGTCCACACCGTTTATCACGGCAAAGCGGTCCGTTGCACCATGTCCTCCCCTGCCACGTCCTGCCTCCACACCCTTGCGGAAGATGGCCAGTTGGTCGGTATATGGCACATTGTCAAGATTGGAATCCACATAGTCTGACACGGCAATACCACCGTTCCAATATGCCCACGAACCCCAACTGTTGTTCAGTGTGGAGGAAAGGAAGGTGTTTCCCTCGTCGTACCACCTGTATGCCTCCGACTCGGAGTAGACACCAGTACCGCCTTCGCCATAGAGCAACTTACCTCCGTACTGCTCATCATCCACCAGAGAAGACCAGTAATCTGATTCTTCTCCCTTGAAGTCCTCGTCCTCAAACGTCAGCACCCTGATGTCCTCGTCCATGGAAGGAGCGGCACCACCTACAAGATGCAGGTCCACGGCACCAGCCACCTCGGTACTGCTCTCCCCTATCCACCCATTGCTCTGCAGCACAGCCGTCTGCACCTTCACAAAGTGTATGCCCGGCAGGTTGGCAGGATTGCCATCCTCGTCCACTGCCCATTGCAGGTCCAGTTTGCTCGATGTGCTATCGTTGGGTTGGTTGTCGGCATATCCCCAGGCGTAGGTATTCTGCACGAAGTAGGAACCGTCGCCGTTCTTGTCCACGGTATTCGGTGCTAGGCGCACGCCCGTGAAGGTAAGCGTCTCCTCGCCCTTCAGCCACAGAGGCCAGTAGTTCTGGCGATGGTAGGCGTTCATTGCCAGATAACCCTCACGGCCCTCACCGTCCGTCCATCGGATATAGGTGTCGTCCGTAACCGGGGAATTGGGCACGGGAGTAGGCATATGCTCCTGCGGAGTGATGTGGTATGTCACCGTGTAGTTGCGCCATGTACCCGTCTTGCCGTATTCGCTTCCCGCCAGTTCATACCACTTATCGTCGGGCAAGCCGTTGGCATTGTCGTCATGACTCACATACACCAGTGCCGGTTCGCTCGAACCGCCCTGCCTTGCATCACCTCCATCGGCAAGATAGGAGTTGCCCAGTATCTGCAGGTCATATAGCCCTGGGCGGTTCTCCACCATGTGATCGAATCCAAACACCACATAACCTCCAAATGCGCCCAACGACACCGTTCCGCCCTCGCGCAACAGGTCCTCTGCCTTCTTGCAGATGGTTTCCCTGGTATCGCCCTCTTCGTATTCGGGCATAGTGTTCAGGAACTGCCCCGGAGCAGGACAATACTCGTAGACACGATTTATCGTGGCAGACACGCCGCGCGTTCCTGCAGATTGGGCATTCAAGCGCACGGAGGAGGCGAGCATCAATGCCACAGACGTCATAAGCAGATAGTTTTTTCTCATAACTGATTACAATTACTTTTTACATGCCCACAGGCAGGTACACGGCATGCGTGTCCGCCGCTTCGAGCACGGTTTAACATAAAGTTTTATTTCAGCATGATTTCCGTGTCCGTCATCCCGCAGACACTTTGTTACGCTGGCATTGGCAGGTCTTCTGACTTTGTCCTATTGGCAGCACGCCTTCCCGGAATACGCGTCTTCCAGTGGCTCGTCCCCTATATATAATATATACAAGGTATATGCACTGCCCAAAGAATGGACTCACAGCATCGGGTAATGTTGCAGATTCTCACTGCATTCCCATCTTAGCCCTCAAGCCTCACAGCCTTCAGGAACCAAATGCGAGAGCAAAGGTAGTCTTTATTCTCCAACAAAGCAAGCAATCGCACAACAAATTGCACATTCCGGAAGCACATTTCACTTCTCACGGCAAACAAAGAGTTTCCCTATTGGAGAACTGCGGTTTCCTTGTAGGGAAACTCGAGTTCTCCAATAGGGAAACTCATGCGTCAATACTATCAGTCAAACCAGTTGTAAAGTTCCTCGTAACTATCAAACGGCAGGTCTTCCTTGAAGCCAGTGCTACGCAAGGCATTGAGCACCACTTCCTGCTCAACAGGAGAGAGAGCGACAACACCCCTACGGCGATAGAAATAGCCTCCCCTGCCGAAGTGTACTATAAGCACTGACATGAATTCCTGATACTGTTCGGGGAGCAGGTGCTTTTGGAATTGCGTGAACCCCTTGGCATACCTTGCGGGAGTAGCATCGCGATAAAATTTGCACTTCCCTTCCTTGGAGCAATGACGAGGATTTACCATGTAGATATTCTCTTTGTTCTCCGTCATCTGCGAATAAGCCACCTGGCGGAGGCATTTGTCTGCCATAAGGCAGTCAGCATGAAGGCAAACGGAAAAGTTTTCTGGCAAAGTGGTGTATGTTTTCTTTGGCATAGTATTAAGGATTTGCAGACAAAGATACGATTAAGCGAGTGAAATACCAAATCTATTTGAGGATTTCCGAGCGTGAGTTGTGTGTTATATCAGATAAAAAGCGTATTTTTGTATGGCTATGAAAAAGATTTTGATTACAGGTGCAAGCGGTTTCGTGGGAAGCCGACTGGTGGAGAGATGGAAGGAGGAGTACACTATCCTTGCCCCAAGGCATAGGGAGATGGACATCACGGATGCAGATGCGGTGGAGGAGTTCTTCACAAGGAACCGTCCCGATGTGGTGGTACATCTGGCAGCGATATCCAATACAGGGTATTGCGAGGAGCACCCGGAGGAGAGTTACCGCATGAACGTGGAGGGGGCGTGCAATGTGGCACAGGCCTCGGCAAGATGCGGGGCTAAACTGGTGTTCTTCTCCAGCGACCAGGTGTATAACGGCAACCTGGAGAGCGGCCTGCTGACAGAGGACATTGCCGTCCATCCCGAAAACGTGTATGGCAGGCACAAACTGGAGGCTGAGCAGCGTGTGCTGGACATCTGCCCCGAGGCGGTGGCATTGCGAGCCACGTGGATGTACGACTTGGAGAGGGAGGGGATGCCAACGCATACCAACTTTGTAGTGAACATTGACCGTGCCATAAAGGAGGGAAGGCAACTGCGCTTCCCCGTGCGCGAATACAGGGGCATAACGTGGGTTGGGGAGGTTGTGGAAATGTTGCCGTATACCTTTGACCTGCCTGGCGGTGTGTACAACTTCGGTGCGGAGAACCTGCTGAACACCTACGAGACGGCTTACCAGTATTGCGAGGCGATAGCCGAGGGACTGGGCGATACTGTTATCGCTCCCGACTATGACCGCTATGCCGAGCACGTACGCAACATCTCCATAAGTATGGACAAGGCGTACAAGGCCTCGGGGGGGAGGATAGGGTTCAGAAAGGGCGGACCCCACGGACCCAGCGGACCCACCCCCAACCCCTCCCTGTATGGAGGGGAGGAGTTACAATCGACAATGAATATTAACCTTTAACAAAATCCTCATCCTCCAGTACTATATACTCCCTCCCATACAGGGGAGGGTTGGAGAGGGGTCCGATGGGTTTACCGCAGAAACGCAAAATGTGCTGGGATGTCGCCGGTGCGGACTTTCCATAGGAGGAGCCCGTCGGGAGAGAAGCAGAAGAGGGTGCCGGGGTTGACGTGGCTGCGGGCATCGCCAATGAGTATCTCACGGGTGTGGGGATGCACGGCAATACCGTAGGGTTCCTGGATGGAGGCTTCGGTGCCGTCGGTGATGAAGCTGGTGGTGAGGACCCCATGTGTGCGGGTGTCCACGATGGCATAGTTCTCCACGTCCCTCATCTCGGAGAAGGAAAATTCCTTGCCTATCAGGTAGAGAGAGTCGCCACAGAGGGTCATGTTCTCCACCACAAGGTCGGTGCCGTCGGGAGTGGCGATGCGGCGTACATGCGCCTCTCCGGCAGGGTCGGTGATGCAGTAGAGGGCACTGGCATTGCCATAGTAGTCTCCACGCGAGGACACCCACACCTGGCCACGGGCATCGGCAATGAGGTGATGGAGGTTTACCGCCACGGGGATGCGCTTTTCCTCGCAGAACGTGGCAAGGTCTATGACGGAAACGGTGTTCTCGTAGTTGGGGAACATGTATCCGCCGCTATTGGCAACGTATATCTTGCCACCGGTGATGTCCAGGCGGTCGGGCTGGAACCCCACGATGCAGGTGTCCACCTTCTCCAGCGTGGCGGTGTCTATCTTCACCACGATGCCTTTCTGTTCGTAATCGGGATTTATCTGCACAGGGCCGGCATAACTGCTGACGTAGGCATAGCCCTCGTGGAAGGCGATGTAGCGGCAATTGGCAAGGTTGACCTGCCCCACCCTACGGGCAGTGCGTGCCTCCATGACCTCTATCTTGTTGCTGCAATTTATCACCGCCCACATACGGCTGCCGTAGATGCGCAGGTCGTTGCCCACATCGCCAAGTTCCTTGACGGCAGAGGGGTTGGCATTGCCATAGACATTGCGGGTGTATGTGCCAGTGGCGTAGTCGTAGAAGTCCATGGTGCACTTGTTGCTGCCCATATTGCCCTCGTTGAGCAGGTAGAAACCCAGGATGCTGTCCTGGCGAGTCGCCCCCACCTCTTCTTCCTCGCTGGGCCACACGATGATGTCGTGGCGACAGGATTGGAGGAGGAGGAGGAGGCTAAAGACCCACCCCCAACCCCTCCCTATATGGAGGGGAGTATTTAGTATAGACGCTGATATCTTTCTTAGCATTGAAACAATTGCATTATATATTATAAGGTATAGGAGGTGAACGATGAACGATGAACGTTGAAAGTTTAAGGTTGAACGATGAACGTTGAACAATGAGCGGTTAGTTTTCTTCTTCGTTTCATCTGGTTTTATCCACCCCTTCCCCTTTGGGACTTCCCCTAGGGGAAGAAAGTAGGTGATAGCGTTAGCTATTGTAACTACTCCCCTCCATACAGGGCGAGCAAGGTCTTCAGAAGAAGCACCAAATGTGCTTCTGTACCTTGTGAGGGAAGCAATCTCCATTGCGACGCGAGGACTGGGTTGGGGGTGGGTCTTAAAACTCCACCTTCAGCACTCCCTTCCAGTTGCGGCCGGGCATGGGGTAGTTCTGGATGACGTCGTACTGCTGGTTGAATAGGTTGTTGCACTCCAGAGCAAAGGTGAGAGCGAGGCGAGGCAGTTGCCACCGGTAGGAGGCCGAGAGGTCGTGCGTGTACCAGGGCTGCTCGTAGTTTTCGCGGATGTTGGCACTGGTGTGGTACCGCTCGCCCACGTAGATGAACGAATAGTTGAGCCCCAGGTTTTTCCACGTGAGGTTTCCCGACACGCTGCCGCTATGCCAGGGGACATATGCTATCTGTCCGCCGTAGGTGCCATAGTAGGGATCATTGTCAGCGGGGTCGGTACGGTCGGTGGCCGACTGGTAGGTATAGTTGAGGCAAAGCACCAGCGACCAGTCCTTGTGCCATCGCATCACCGTTTCTGCCACCATCTCCACGCCCAGGATGTGCACCTTGCCCACGTTCATCATCATCCACCGGTACTGCCCCGAACCCTTGGGAATGGCAACTATCTTGTTGTCCACACGGTTGAAATAGCCATCGGCCTTGACCTCCACATGGCGGAAGAGGCCTCGGTACCAGTCGTGCGAATAGATGAAGCCAAGGTTCCACTGGCGGGTCGCCTCGGGCTGTAGCGAGGCATTGCCCACCTCGGTGTAGTAGAGGTCGTTGAACGTGGGCAGGCGGAAGATGCTCTTGTAGAAGGCACGTAGCGAGAGGTCGGGACAATCGCTGAGCGGCTGGTAGGAAAGGTACACGGCCGGTGTCCAGCGGCTGGTGGCGCGGGAAACGGGGGCGGCGGTGATGCCCCTGGTGGTACGGTCCCACACGTTGGTGCCCAGGAGCGAAGCCATGAGGTGCAAACGGCGGCATTCATACTGGGTGGCAAGGGCAAGCAGGAGGGTGTGTCGTACGGGAAAGACGAAATTGGTGAGCGAGGCATCCAGCGTATTGTACTGATAGTCAGCAGCAAGGTTCATCTGCCAACCGGGCAGGAGTTCCACGTGGTGCGCCGTGCTGAGGTAGAGTTCCTGCTGGAAGAACTTATTGTCCTGATACATGAGGGTGGTATCGGGATTAAGGTAGCGCATGTGGTCGTTGGCATACTTGGCATTGATCTGGAACTTATAGCGATCGGACACGTGCTTGGTCCACTGCCCCTGAGCGAATAAGTTTCTGTCCCACTGGCGCTGGGCATGTTTCCATACATTGCTGACGATAGCACCGGGGATGCCACGCTCGGAGTCGTAAAAGTAGGCCTTGGCATTCCAGGTGCCGTCAGAGGTATTGCCAAAGACGGAGGCCTCGACACGGCAGGAACGTATGTCGCCATTCTGGCGCACGGCCGTGGTGTCCCATGCCACCTGCCCCGAAGGCAGGACACGACGATAGCGGAACTTGTACTTGCCTGAAGCCCCAGTATAGTCGGCACTGAGACTGCTGGTAATGCGTCGGTTCCAGCGCTGCTCCCACACAAGCGAGGGATTGATGAGGTCGAAACTGCCTCCCTTCAACGAGGCACGGAGGTTGTAGGTCTTGCCCTCCTCAAAACGGGGACGACGGGTGCGGATGTACACCGAACCCGATGTGCCATAGTCGCGTGCAGGCTGGAATATCTGTGCCTTCTGTCCGTTGTAGAGGGCAATCTCCTCCACATTGTCCAGGGAGAAGCGCCCGAGGTCCACAAGACCGTTCTGCGCATTGCCCAACTGTATGCCGTCGTAGAATACACCCATGTGATTGGTGCCCATGCTACGGATGTCTATGGTCTTCAAGCCTCCCACACCGCCATAGTCCTTTATCTGCACGCCGCTGAAATAGCGCATGGCATCGGCTACGGAAAAGGAGGACAAGGACTCCAGGCGCTTACCGGAGAGGCGCTGACTGGGCACTATCTCCTCAGAGTGACGTGCATAGACACTGACCTCCATCATGTTGGAAACACTATCCAGGATGAAAGGATGAGGAATAATAGAGTCCCTCTCCTGAGCGAAAGTCAGAAGAGGGAATAGAGCGCAGAGTATGAACGAGATACTCCTTAGTTTCATTTCTTATGACGATTGGCACGCTGGCGACGGATATCGGCCTTCTTTTTGGCCGCACCGCTACCATGGGCACCAGTGATGTACTGCTTCTTCTTGGCCTTGGTCTTCACCTTGGCCTGCTCACGGGGATTGGGTTCGCGCTTTGGACCTCCCTTGAAGGTGATACCACCTCCCGTGATGACTGCATCTATATCGTCTCCACCAAACATGTTCATAATTTAAACGGTTAGAGGTTAGAGGGGGATGAAGACCCACCCCAACCCTCCCTAGAGGGAGGGAGAGCGGATGAGCGGTTAACGGAGTTAAAGAGGTCGGAGTAATCTGAGTAATCTGAGTAATCAGAATAATCGGAATAATCGGAACTTCCAGATGTCTCGCATTTTTCCGTTTTCCGTTTTATTAATGGTGGAACAGGCGTACTCCGGTGAAGGCCATGGCTATGCCGTACTTGTCGCAAGTGTCGATAACATGGTCGTCGCGAACACTGCCACCTGCCTGTGCCACATACTGAACACCGCTCTTGTGAGCACGCTCAATGTTGTCGCCGAAGGGGAAGAAGGCATCGCTACCGAGACATACGTCGGTGTTCTGTGCCAACCACTCCTGCATCTCCTGCTCGGTGAGAGGTTCGGGGCACTCGGTGAAGAACTTCTGCCATTCGCCGTCGCGCAAAACGTCCTCGCGCTCGGGGCCAATGTAGATGTCGATGGTATTGTCGCGGTCGGCACGACGGATACCGGGCACGAAGGGAAGGTTCATCACCTTGGGGTGCTGGCGCAACCACCAGATGTCGGCCTTGTTGCCTGCCAGGCGGGTGCAATGGATACGGCTCTGCTGACCGGCACCGATGCCGATGGCCTGACCGTCCTTGACATAGCATACGCTATTGCTCTGGGTGTACTTCAGAGTGATGAGGGCAATAACCAGGTCGCGACGGGCCTCGTCGGTGAAGGTCTTGTTCTGTGTGGGGATATTCTCGAAAAGAGCGGGATCGGCAAGGTCTATCTCGTTGCGTCCCTGCTCGAAGGTGATGCCAAAGCACTGCTTGCGCTCGATGGGAGCGGGAGTGTACTCGGGATCTATCTGGATGACGTTGTAGGTACCCTTGCGCTTGGCCTTCAGCACCTCCAGAGCCTCGGGGGTGTAGCCGGGAGCAATGACGCCGTCACTTACCTCACGGTTGATGAGGCGTGCAGTAGCCTCGTCGCACACGTCGCTCAGGGCAATGAAGTCGCCATAGGAACTCATGCGGTCGGCACCACGGGCACGTGCATAGGCAGATGCTATGGGGGTGAGGGGCAGCGGAGCATCGTCCACGAAATACACCTTCTTCAGGGTGTCGCTCAGAGGCAGACCTACGGCAGCACCGGCAGGGCTGACATGCTTGAAACTGGCGGCGGCAGGCAGACCTGTAGCAGCCTTGAGTTCCTTGACCAACTGCCATGAGTTGAAAGCGTCCAGGAAGTTGATGTAACCGGGACGGCCGTTCAGCACTTCAATGGGCAGTTCGCCCTCTTCCATGTAAATTCTGGAAGGCTTCTGGTTGGGGTTGCAACCATACTTCAATTCAAGTTCCTTCATATACATTTATATAAATTAAATTTCCTCATTAAAACACAAATAGCCACCCTTCCGTTGCAGAAGGAGTGACTATATGGATTTTGTGGAGCTGGAGGGGATTGAACCCTCGTCCAAACAGGGACATCCCATGCTTTCTACACGCTTATTCCGGACTTCGGTTGTAGGGAAGCGACAAGACCCGGACCACCAATCGCAACCTT
>JAFYVX010000005.1 GCA_017558255.1 Bacteroidaceae bacterium | reverse complement strand
TAATGGAATTTATGCAACTGATATTTGATATAGGCAACACTCGCATGAAGGTTTGCCTGGCAGAGAATAATGCTATACGACCTATAGAGTGCTGGCAACAGTATCTCCATGAGGCAGAGGAGGTACTGGTAAGTAATGTCGCTGGTCAGGATGCCTTACCGCTAGAAGTTGCTGGTCATCCTAAGTGCAGAGTCCTTACTTGGCAATCTCCCGAAGCAGCTTTATGGTTAAAAGGAATACCTGCTGGACTTGGCTCCGACCGTGTGGCTGCCGACATTGGAGCACGAAGTATGTGGCCTGACCACACCTTATTAATAATAGATGCCGGAACCTGTCTCACCTTTGATGTAATAGGCAGGGACGGTACAGTATTAGGAGGAGCCATTTCACCCGGCATAAATCTGAGACTAAGGGCCATGCACGAGCACACCGCAGCCCTACCACTACTGGATGCAGAGGGAGAACATCCTGTTCTGGGCTACGACACTCCCACTGCCATGAGAAGCGGCGCAATAAACGGAATAAGATGGGAAATAGAGGGGTATGTACGTACCATGCTGAAAAAGTATCCGGACCTTCATGTCTTCATGACGGGCGGAGACAGCATGGAGTTCCCTGAAGATCTGCAACGCATCATTACAAGAGACCCTCTATTGGTACAAAAGGGACTGCTGGCCGCCTTTACACCGACCCCTACAGAATCTCTATCCAATTGTAATTCCTGCCTGTATTGATGCTTTCACGGCGGGCAGAATAAAACAGAGGAGAGGTCATCGTATCCACTCCGGCTGTATATATATCCTGCACTCCACACTGTTCAAGAATCCAGCGGTTGGCATCCCAAAGGTCAATATGCCACTTGCCTGAAGACCAACGACGTGCTATCCTTTCCATAGGGAAACCTTGGGAAAGAAATCTTTCGTACACCTCATCCCCAACCTCAAATGACTCCAAGGAAATTCCAGGACCGATGATAGCAGAAAGGTCTTCACCCATGGATTGCATGGCACTGATTGTCTTGCGAACTATATACTGCACCGTGCCTTTCCATCCTGCATGTATGGCAGCCACGGAATGCTGACGGCAATCATAAAGCAAAACTGGAATGCAGTCTGCCGTCTTTATCGCAATACATAGACCCGGGACATCGGTGAAAACAGCATCAGTATCCTCCGGGCGGCCTGCCTCGGAAACATACTGTACATTGTCGGAATGGGTCTGACGAGGCAGAGACAAAGGAGTGCCGGTTCCATAAGCACGGGCTTCATCTAATTCTGTACCCTTACCTGTGGAACCGGCATGCAACCATATAGGAGTTTCATACTTCAGCATAAAATAATGTTGTCATGACACTACCTTTATATGTCATTCTAAAAAAAAATACTGAACTATTCTTCTATATTAGCCTTTATTTCCTTTATACCTCCTGTATGCTGGAAGAAAGTAACCTGAGTATCTGTCTTCTTGTCAAACAAAACATTTGACAGTATCTCCTCACATCCGAACTGAGCAATGGGAACTTCAAGTTCTGTAAAGGTGTGCTCCGCATTGAACACCTTGACCATTGTGCGCAAGGGGACATTGTAACATACTGCACGCTGAAGCTTACCCTTCTTGTTGAAAACTGCAGGGTCAAAGTTTGTTTCAGGCAGTTCTGCATTGCGTTTCAGGCTTATATAATATGGTGCTCCAGACATATCATCGGAATCCACAAGACCATTCCACTTAGAAAAACGGAAAAGAAGAAGTTTGTCTGTCTCCTCAGCTGGAACTATATCTATGACGTAGAACATCTCGCTCACTTCCTTGCTACCAACGAACATACTGCTGAGTGCACGATGCTGGCGTTCAAGACTCTCAAGCATGAGTTTGAGCTGAAGACCATCCTTGGGAGTATTATCGGCTTCGCCACGTACAAGAGCATCGTGGCTCTCACGAATGTCATAAATCTCCTGTGCCACCAATTGCGCCATCTTGGCAGAAGAACCAGCCTGAAGCATCTCGCGAGTCATATATTTGCGAGCCTCGTTAGGTTGGATGCCTTCTTCCAATATACGTGATTGAGGCAGAGGAGGCAATACGGATTCCTCGACAGTATTGTTTATTCCCAACAAAATGCCATCGCTGGTGAGACTTACCAGCGGTGCAATAGTACGCTTATTCAACTTCAGGCTATAGGCCTTATTCTTGTCAGGTACTCCATAGGGTATAAGCTTGACGTCCTTAACCTCCCATGTTGTAGTGGGTTGAACTGGAACATCCTGCATACGCATATACTTGAAAGCATACATATGGAATTCTCCTGGAGTTACCACGCTCTTATCCACCGTAACTACCATGCGCAGAGCAGTACGGGGAAGGAAGTAGCTTACACCTTCCAAAGTTGAACCCGGAACGAACTTCTCAATCTGTGTCTGAGCATGGCCAGAACCTGTTAAAAGAAAAAACGAGAGCAGGAGCATACTGCGAACTGCTTCATAAAATCTCTGTCTCATAAACGTCTTTTTATTCGTTTTTATTTGATTTCGTTACAAAGATACAAAAATTATTAAAACAATATAACCGAATAAAGCACAACTTTGGATTTTTTTACTACCTTTGTGTATCTTATATACTCAAAAAAATAGATTTATGAGCGCAATCCAAGTACTAGACAAAGAATTTATACCAAGCATACCAGCCAACGAGATTCTCGAAAAGGTAAAAAAGGTGGCCCAACAGATAAACGCAGACTACATGGGAGAAACACCTCTGTTTCTGGTGGTCCTGAACGGTGCATTCGTGTTTGCTGCCGACCTTATGCGCGAAATATGCTTGCCAGCAGAAGTCTCTTTCGTCAAACTGGCTTCATACGAGGGAACATCCTCCACTGGCACGGTAAGAGAAGTGATCGGTCTGAACATTGACATTACTGGCCGCCCGGTAATCATAGTGGAAGATATCGTGGAAAGCGGAATTACAATGGCCCACATGATAGAGACTCTGAAAAAGCAAAATCCAAAAAGCATAGACATATGTACCTTGCTTCTAAAACCAGAGAAACTGGAAGTAAAACTGGACATTCGTTACGTGGCAATGGAGATCCCCAATGACTTCATTCTCGGATATGGTCTGGACTACAACGGTCTGGGACGAGGACTGAAAGACATCTATACACTTAAAACATAAGACAACACAAAAGAAAATAATAACGCTAACACAATTAAAACTTAATTATATATGAAGAACATTATCATCTTTGGTGCTCCTGGCTCAGGCAAGGGCACATATAGCGACGAAATTGTAGCCAAGTACAACATGGGACACATCAGTACGGGTGACGTGCTGCGTGCACAGATCAAAGCTGGAACAGAACTGGGCAAGACTGCACAGGGATACATAGACAACGGCCAGCTGCTGCCAGACGAGCTGATGATTGACATTCTGGCTGACGCTTATGACAAGTTCCCCGCTGGCAAGGGTGTAATTTTTGACGGCTTCCCACGCACCATCCCACAGGCAGAGGCTTTGAAGAAGATGTTAGCCGAGCGTGGACATGATATGGGCATGATGATAGAACTGGTAGTGGAAGAGGACGTGCTGATGGCACGCTTGCTGAACCGTGCCAAGGAACAGGGTCGTGCAGATGACAACGAGGAGACCATCAAGAAGCGCTTTGCTGTATATCACTCACAAACAGCCCCTTTGTCCGAGTGGTTTGCCAAGGAAGGCATCCGTAACACCCTTGCATGGGCAGAACTGGGCAGCAAGGAGGCTATGCTGGAAGCCATCTTCAACACAATAGAAAAACAGGCATAATAGCTGATGGAAAGTAATTTTGTAGACTATGTGAAAATAGTGTGCCGTTCTGGCAAAGGCGGACGCGGTTCCATGCATATGCATAGAGCCAAATATGCTCCTAACGGCGGACCTGACGGCGGCAACGGCGGACGTGGAGGTCATGTTATCCTCCGTGGCAACCATAACTACTGGACATTGCTGCATCTGAGGTACGACCGACACATCTTTGCAACCCATGGGGAAAACGGAGGCAAAAACAAATCCACGGGCGCCAACGGTGAGGACAGATACATTGACGTGCCATGCGGAACAGTGGTCTACAATGCAGAAACAGGCGAGTATATCTGCGATGTAAAGGAAGACGGCCAGGAGGTGATTCTGCTGAAAGGTGGTAGAGGAGGTCTTGGCAACTGGAATTTCGCGACCTCCACTAACCAGGCACCACGTTATGCCCAACCAGGCGAACCGATGCAGGAAATGACTGTAATCATGGAGTTGAAACTACTCGCCGATGTGGGTCTCGTTGGTTTCCCAAATGCAGGAAAGAGCACTCTGTTGTCCAGTCTGTCAAGTGCCAAGCCAAAGATTGCCGACTATCCCTTCACAACAATGGAACCCTCCTTGGGCATAGTACCATACAGAAACGGGCAGTCTTTTGTAATGGCAGACATTCCTGGCATTATAGAAGGCGCCAGCGAAGGCCGCGGATTAGGCCTCAGGTTCCTTCGCCACATAGAACGCAACTCCCTGCTGCTATTCATGGTTCCTGGCGATACAGATGACATCAAGAAGGAATACGAAATCCTACTGAACGAGGTGGCGACATTCAACCCGGAACTGATGGACAAACAGCGTATATTGGCAGTAACCAAAACCGACCTGCTGGACGAGGAATTGCAACAGATGCTCTCAGAAGACCTGCCAACAGACCTTCCGGTGGTATTCATTTCTGCTGTCACCCAGAAGGGCATAATGGAACTGAAGGACCTACTTTGGAAAGCGCTCAACGCAGAAAGCAACAAGATTGCAGCCATAACCCACGAGGAAAGCATCGTACACCGCAACAAGGACGTTTCCCTACTGCAACGTGAAATGCAGATAGAAGGCGAGGATGACGAAATAGAATTCCTGGACGAAGACGAGTACGAAATCGAAGACTATGACGAAGAGGAGTGGGATTGAGCGACGATCGCTTAACGATTAAACCAAAATCGGTCATTAGCGTTATGATGATAATAGCCTTATTTTTGAACCTTTTCGTTAAGCCAATTGAGCGGACTCAACCGACGCAGGAGTGAGCGCAGAATCAAGTTTACTTGAATTAGGCCGAGCGACAAGGAGGAAAACTACAGTTAAACTCGTTTG
>JAFYVX010000036.1 GCA_017558255.1 Bacteroidaceae bacterium | reverse complement strand
GTTTCATGAAGGACCTGATGGCTGGTATCATCGTCGGCATCGTGGCCCTGCCCCTGGCCATCGCATTCGGTATTGCCAGCGGCGTAACACCCGAAAGGGCATCATTACCGCCATCGTGGCTGGTTTCATCATCTCCGCCCTGGGTGGCAGCAAGGTGCAGATAGGCGGTCCCACCGGCGCGTTCATTGTCATCATCTACGGCATTGTCAGCGACCCTGCCTACGGTTTGCAAGGCCTGCTAATAGCCACTATGATGGCAGGCGTGATACTCATAGCATTGGGCGTATTCAAACTGGGCGCCGTCATCAAGTTCATCCCCTACCCCATTATCATCGGATTCACCGCAGGTATTGCCGTAACCATCTTCACCACACAGGTTGGCGATGTCCTGGGCTTGACACAGCAGGCTATATCAGAAAGCGGCGAGGCAATAACCGTTCCTTTGAAGACCCCCGGCGACTTTATTGGCAAGTGGATATGCTATGCCAAGAACATCAGCACATTCAATATCTGGAACTTTATTGTTGCCATAGGTTCATTGCTTGTCATAATCTTCTCCCCCATGGCATTGAAGCGTGTGCCTGTGCTGAACAAGATTCCCGGTTCGCTGTATGGTATTTTGGCAGGCACACTGGCGGTGCTTGTGCTTAAGGGCCAGTTCGGTATGGAGGGTATAGACACTATTGGCGACCGCTTTGACATTCAGGCACAGCTGCCCGACATGGTGGTTCCCAGTTTCACCTTCGACACCTTGCAGAACCTTCTGCCCGTGGCATTCACCATTGCCATTTTGGGCGCTATCGAGAGTCTGCTCAGTGCTGCTGTTGCCGACGGAGCCATTGGCGACCGCCACGACTCCAACACCGAATTGGTGGCTCAGGGTGTGGCAAACGTAGTTACCCCTCTGTTTGGCGGTATTCCTGCCACTGGCGCCATAGCCCGCACGATGACCAATATCAACAACGGCGGCCGCACCCCCATTGCCGGCATCATCCATGCCATAGTGCTGGTACTCATCCTGTTGGTACTGATGCCCTATGCGAAGTTCATTCCTATGGCTACTCTGGCAGCTGTATTGCTGATTGTCAGCTACAACATGAGCGAATGGCGCACTATCAAGAGACTGATGAAGGACCCCAAGAGCGATGTTACCGTTCTGCTCGTTACCTTCTTCCTTACCGTCATCTTCGACCTCACCATTGCCATTGAGATAGGCCTGGTAATTGCTTGTGTGCTGTTCATCAAGCGTGTGATGGAGACCACCGAAATCTCCGTTATCGAGAACGAAATCCATCCCAGCGAGGACACCGACGAGTGCCTCAGCATTCCCGAGGGTTGCGCCGTATATGAGATAAACGGTCCCTACTTCTTCGGCATTGCCAACAAGTTTGAAGAACTGGAATCCGTACTCAAGGCCGGTCATCGTCCCAAGGTGCAGATTATCCGCATGCGCCGTGTGCCCTTCATTGACTCCACCGGTATCCACAACCTCACCACCCTTGTGGAAATGAATCACGAGAAGGGAACCGAGGTTATCCTCTCCGGCATCACCCCCAAGGTGCAGAAGCAGTTGCTGAAAGCCAACTTCCACAAGGTATTGGGCAGCAAGAACTTCTGCAACAACATCGACGAGGCATTGCACAGAGCCAAAGAACTTCTGGCATAAGGCAGGCTCATCCGTCGCCACTGTACATACAAACTAATCCGAGGATACGCCATTTGGCACATCCTCGGATTATTAGTTTGTATCGGATTAACAAAACAGTATTACTTCAACAGAATACCCACGTCACCGATAGAGATCTTCTGTGCAGAGTTGATTTCGCTTACAGGTTCCAGTTTGAAATAACGTGCGTTGTAGGCCTTGCCGAAACGAACGTAATAGGGAACTGGGTTGTGCATGATGTTGCTGAACTCGCCGCTGGCATCGCACTTTGTCCAGTTCTGACCATCGTTGCTGACGTAGAAGTTGTACTTGTAGATAGTACCGCTCAGGTCGTCACCAGCAACGGGAGCATAGCAGAAGCCCTTTACAGCCTCCTCCTTACCCATATCCACGATCAAGGCTGAGAGACCTTCTGCCGTCCAGGCCGTCTCGCGATTGCCGTCGAAAGCCATGGCAGCATCGGCACCAACTGCCTTCCACTCAGCAGTATTGACATGGCTTAGCAACACCCTTGCATTCTGCTCCACAAGAGGCTCTGCATAGTACATGCCCACATTGGAAATGTTGGCCACGGCACGTGTACCGCGTATGGTGACACGGATCTTCTCGGGCTGGCAGTCAGAGAAACGGAGCAGACGCTTGTAACCAATGGTGGTTCCCTCAGCAGCATACTGCCATACGCCATTGCTATAGGTCTCCACAAGGAAATCCTCCACGCGCTGACCCTGTGCGATATCTTCCTGAATCAGGAAAGTATTTACCATGGCACCAGGCTTGAGGGTGTATTCCATTGTAGCACCAGCCTCAGCCTTCCACAGAGAGTTGCCGTTGACAACCTGGTTCTCAGCAAAGGTCTTGGAGATATAGTCAGACAGTTCCTTTATGCGCTGCACATCCACCTCGTGAAGCAAGCCGCGTCTGTCGGGAGGAATATTAAGCAGGAGCACTGAGTTGCAACCTACAGAACGATAGTAGATGTTGACCAGATTGGCCAGAGAACGCACCTGACTGTCCTGATAGTCGTGGTAGAACCAACCCGGACGGATGGACACATCCACCTCGGAAGGATACCAGTAGGCCTCCTGTGCTCTGGCAACGAGTTCACGGCTACCCAAGTCCTTAGACATTTCGTTCAATCCCAAGGAATCGTTGGCAGCCTTCTTGTGTGTATACGAACCGGGGGCAAACACCGAAGCGCTCCACTCAGTTTCTCTGCCAAGACCCCCTTCATTACCTACCCAACGCACGTCATCACCCATAATGGCGGTTACTGCCTTTGGCTGGAGTTCGCGAATGGTTGCAAGTATTGCCGTCCAGTCATACTCCTGCTTCTTGCCATTGGGCCCCTCGGCGCAAGCACCGTCAAACCACACTTCGTGCACCTCACCATAGTTGCTGAGCAGTTCGGTAAGCTGTGCTATGAAGAACTTGTTGTAAGCAGGAGAATCGCCATACGACTCCGCATTTCTGTCCCATGGAGACAGGTATACACCAAACTTCATGCCGTATTTCTCGCAGGCATTGCGGAGTTCGCGAACCACGTCGCCCTTACCGTCCTTCCAGGGAGAGTTCTTGACTGAATACTCGGTGGTTGCG
>JAFYVX010000035.1 GCA_017558255.1 Bacteroidaceae bacterium | reverse complement strand
TATGTCAGGGTTGGGGAGCTTGATCTTGGCAATCTGACCGTTGATATAATCCTCGAACACCTTCTTGTCGTGCTGGCTGTATCTGTTTTTGAAGCAATCGGTGCCATGCAGTTCATCGTATGCAATGAAATTGCCGGGATAAAGCATGTAACCGGAGTGTATTGCATTGTCCAGACGCTGTGCTATCTCCTTGAAGATTTCTGTCTTAGGCATATCCTTGAGTTCGTCTATCCATTCGTTGACAGGAGTGCCAGTACGGTAATGCACATGTCCCTTGAATCCGAAGATGCCTATTTTCATGTTGTCCAGGTCGTCCTGCTTGCTCTTTTTCCACGATGGATCGTCGCGCTTCTGTTGGAACTCTTGGGCCTTGAGGTAATCGCAGGGGTCGTACTCGTAACTGATGGTCAAGGGCACGATGTTCAGTTCCTTCAGCCTTTCCACAATGGTACCTTCGCCACCATAGGCAAGCATCTTCAGCACCGAGTCCTGGGTGTGGTCGCTGCTGTCCTTGGCACGGCCTTCGCGCTGGGCAATCCAGATGTTTTCCTTCTTCTCAGTGATGGCATAGTGCATGTATCGGCTCATAAGTATGCTACTCTCCATCATCTCCTTGGCCTTGAGGCTGCGACGTACGGTGAATGCCTTGTTCATGCGCACAAGGGTCTTTATCCAGGGATATATGAGCAGGTTGTCGCCAATGGCAATTTCGCATGTCGTGGGGAAACCTGCCTCGTAAAGCATGAGGTCCAGTATGGCACTGTCCAGCACAATGTCCCTGTGGTTGGAGATAAAGAGCTGGTTGTCGCGGTTGGAGATAGTGTCGTGGTTGAAGGTATAGCCGCGTGCATACTTCTTGAGTACATGGCGCACTATGTGCTTCATGAATCGCAACTGGAAGTCGAGCGGAGTCTTCATTCCGATGAACATCATTCTGAACAAACCGTTGCGCAAGCCCTTGGGCAACCAGGGAGCAAGGCCCTGCATCATCTTGTTGAAGTGGCGGTCGCCGAGAAGCTGGTTCAATGCTTCCTTCATCTCCCCTTTCTCATAGGGGCGTATCTCGTCGAATTCGTGTATATCCATGGTTTTCATGAAAGGTTAGGACCCCTCCCCAACCCTCCCGCAAGGGGAGGGAGTATGATGTGCTGGAGGGTTATGTGTTTGTTGTTGTCGATTGTGGTCACTCCTCTCCCTGGAGAGGTAAAGGGAGTTCCTTTTTATTTTATAGTCGCATTTATCTGCCTTCGATTATCTCTGTCATTACGTCCTTGATGTCCAGGCCGGCCGCACGTATCTGCTGGGGTATGAAACTGGTGGTGGTCATGCCCGGTGTGGTATTTATCTCCAGGAGGTTTATCTTCTCGCCTTCGGTGATGATGTAGTCAATTCGTATGATACCATAGCATCCAAGGATGTCGTAGATGGTAGAGGTGAGTGTCTGCACGCGCTGTGTAAGACGGTCGGAAATACGTGCCGGAGTGATTTCCTCCACCTGTCCGTTGTACTTGGCGTCGTAGTCGAAGAACTCGTTGGTGGTCACCACCTCGGTGATGGGCAACACATGGCTGGAGGTGCGTGTCTTGTAGCATCCGCATGTTATCTCCGTTCCGCCCATGAATGCCTCCACCATCACATCCTCGCCCTCCTTCAGTGCCAGTTCTATTGCTGGGCGCAGAGCCTCGGGAGTCTTCACCTTGGTAGTGCCGAAGGAACTGCCTCCTCGTGCGGGTTTTACGAAACAAGGTAAACCTATGCGCTCTATAACGTCCTCGTCGCTCACCTCGTTCTCCTGACCTATGCGTATGATGAGGCTGTCTGCCACGCTTACGCCCAGGGAACGCATGTAGTTGTTCAGCACGAACTTGTCGAAGGTGAGAGCCTCTACCAGTACACCGCTTGTGGAATAGGGCATACCAATGAGGTCAAAGTAGCCCTGCAGCACGCCGTTCTCGCCAGGGGCGCCATGTATGGTGATGTAGCAGAAGTCGGGACGAACCGTCTCTCCCTTTTCGTTCAGGAAGGTAAATTCGTTGCGATCCACCTTGCTGCGGCTTCCGTCTGGCAGGATTGCCTCCCAACGTCCAGACATGAGTTCTACCTTATATACTATGTACTTGTCCTTGTCTATGAATGACTCTATGCCGGCGGCACTGCGCATGCTCACGTCGTGCTCGGAACTGTCGCCGCCACAGATTATTGCTATTGTTTTCATTTATGTATTGTGTCTTATGTTGTCAGTAGTAATAGGAGTATTCGGAATAATCGGAGTAATCGGAATAATCGGAATGTTCTGAATAATTTGAGTTCTCGGAAAACCGCTTATCGCTTATTGTTTGCCGCTCGTCGCTCGTTGCTCATCGCTCGCCGTTTTATTCCTCCACTTTTCTATCAGCGCCAGCATGTCGGGTGAAAGTTCGCTTTGGAAATCCATCTCCTCGCCAGTGGTGGGGTGTTGGAATCCCAGGGTCTTGGCATGCAGCGCCTGTCGGGGGCAAAGTTCCATGCAATTGCGTATGAATGCCTTATAGGATGAGGTCTGCTCGCCTCGCAGAATCTGTTCGCCTCCATAGCGCTCGTCTGCAAAGAGCGGATGTCCAGTGTGCTTCATGTGTGCACGGATTTGATGTGTGCGACCCGTTTCCAGACGACACTCAACCAGTGTTACGGGACCGAAGCGTTCCAGTACTCGCCAATGGGTGACGGCATGCTTGCCGATGTCACTGTCCTCGGGAAAGACTGCCATGCGCAGACGGTCCTTGGGGTCGCGTCCGATGTTGCCTGTAATTGTGCCCTCGTCCTGTGCAAATGGCCCCCATACCAGAGCATTGTACAGACGGCGTGTGGTATGGTAGAAGAACTGCTTGCAAAGCGAGGTCTTCGCCTCGGGTGTCTTGGCTACCACCAGCAGGCCGCTCGTGTCCTTGTCTATGCGATGTACAAGTCCCACTTCGGGGTCGTTGGGGTCATAGCGTGGGTCGTCCTTCAGATGCCATGCCAGAGCATTTACCAGAGTTCCGCTGAAGTTTCCGCATCCGGGATGCACCACCATGCCGGCAGGTTTGTTGATGAGCAGGAGTTGGTCATCCTCGTATACCACATCCAGGGGAATGTCCTCGGGTATAATCTCCCAGTCGCGCTTGGGGCGGTCAAGCATCAGGGTGATGATGTCGCCGGCCTTTACCTTGTAGTTGCTCTTTACTGGTTTGCCGTTGGCCATTATGTAACCAGCCTCGGCTGCCTTCTGTATGCGGTTGCGGCTTGTGTCGCGCAGATGGTCCATCAGGAACTTGTCCACGCGAACGGAGTTCTGCCCGCTATCAGCAACCACACGGCGATGCTCGTAGAGCTCCGTCTGGCCTTCCTCGTCCTCGATGTTCTCCAGATTCTCCAGGTCTTCGAAATACTGTTCCTCGCTTATCATCACGCTCCAGCTTCAAATTCGAATTCCACTTCCTCGCCATCTGCACCTGCCAAGCTGTCCTCTGCCCATTTCTCATCCTCGGTCAGACTGTTGCCTACTACGAGCACTATAGGCGCTTCGGCCGGAACTTTTTCACCTGCACGCACTTCCTTGCCACGGCACTTGACACCAAGAACCCAGTCCTTGTCGCCTTCTTTGTATTCCTTGGGGCCTATTTTGAATCCCATGGTGCGCAATCTTATCTCAGCCTCGTAGACATCGCAGTTGTCCGCTATGTCGGGCATTGTCAGGGTGGGGCCGCTGGTGGAATTTATTGTCAGGTACACCTTGCGACCGGCCTTTACTTCGGCACCGGCTATGGGTAGCTGCATCAGCACGCTGCCAGGAGCCAGATTGCGATTGTATCCCGAGTCGGACACCACAGCCTTCAACTCAAACTGTTCAAGCATCAGGACCGCATCGTCGTGTTGTATGCGTGTCACATCGGGAACCGTTATGATTTCCCCATGACGTGTGTACACTTTTGTTCCGTACCAAAATGCTGTTATAACCAGTGCCACAAAAAGGCACATGGCCAGGAGGTTGCCCCATACTACGGGACTGAATATCTTCTTCAAACTCATGTTGCGTCGGATGTATAGTATTGTTTGCTACGCAAATTTACGAATAAGTAGCAATATCTCCAAATAAAGCCATATAAAAAAGAAGAAGAAGCAAGGAAAGATCCTCACTTCTTCTCTTATGTGAAAGCAAATCTATTGCTTACTTGCCATGCTTCTCGTCAGAAACGGTCAGCTTCTTGCGGCCCTTAGCGCGACGGCTTGCCAATACACGACGACCATTGGCAGTGGTCATTCTCTGACGGAAACCATGCTTGTTGGCACGGCGGCGGTTAGAGGGTTGGAATGTTCTTTTCATAGCTATGTTTTGTTTTTATCTGTTTTCACACCATGGGTTTCGGGGTGCAAAATTACATACTTTTTTGTAAATGACCAAACCTTTCTGGCTTTTTTCTTGTTTTTTGCTTAAAATGTTGTACCTTTGCACATGAAATAGTAACACTATCATAGTGTAGACACCTAAGGAAATATCCATAATAATTAAACGTCAAATATATGATTAACTCACAAGACATTAAGAAGGGTACTTGCATCCGCATGGATGGCAAGCTGTATTTCTGTATCGATTTCCTGCACCGCAAGCCCGGTAAGGGTAACACCATCATGAGCGTTACTTTGAAGGACGTTGTGAACGGTGGCGTATTGGAGCGTCGTTTCAACATCGGTGAAAAGCTGGAGGATGTACGCGTAGAGCGCCGTCCCTATCAGTATCTCTATGCCGAGGGTGAGGACTTCGTTTTCATGAACAACGAGACCTACGAGCAGGTAAACATTCCCGCTGATCAGATTACTGGTGTTAAGTACATGAAGGAAGGTCAGAATGTAGAGGTTGTTACCGATGCAAGTACTGAGACCATCCTCTATGCAGAGTTGCCCGCAAAGGTACATCTGGCTATCGAGTGGACAGAACCTGGTCTGAAGGGTGATACCGCTACCAACACTCTGAAGCCCGCAAAGCTGGAGACTGGTGCTGATATCCGTGTTCCCCTGTTCATCAACGAGGGTGAGATCGTCGAGGTTGATACCCGCGACGGCAGCTACCTGGGTCGCGTTAAGGCATAACAACCAACCTTCCTTAATATATAACCCGAACCCCACGCGCGGGTTCGGGTTAAAAGGATGGGAGAGAAATGAACCTTTTCTATAGGCCAAGTTTCCAGAGTCAAATGAGTTTGAACTGTGGCATGGCGAGAAGGGGTGCATGCAATGAACCTTAAATACATGAAATACTCCCTTATCATTCCCGTCTACAATCGTCCCGACGAGGTAGATGAACTGCTTGCCAGCCTGGAGGTGCAGACACTGAAGGACTTTGAGGTTGTGGTGGTCGAAGATGGCTCCACAATACCTTGCCAGAATGTTGTCAACGAGCACGCCTCCAGGCTGGCATTGCGTTATTTCCAGAAAGAAAACAGTGGACCTGGTCAGTCGCGCAACTATGGAGCGGCTCGCTCGCAGGGCGAATATCTCATTGTGCTCGACAGCGACTGCGTCCTGCCTCCAGGGTATCTGCAGGCTGTGGACGACGAACTTACTCGCAAGCCTTGTGATGCCTTCGGTGGTCCCGACCGCGCACATGAGAGTTTCACTCCCGTGCAAAAAGCCATAAACTACTCCATGACCTCCTTCTTTACCACAGGAGGTATACGTGGCGGAAAGAAGAAACTGGACAAGTTTTATCCCAGGTCATTCAATATGGGCATACGTGCCGAGCTGTACCAGCGCTTGGAGGGTTTCTCGGCTATGCGCTTTGGCGAGGACATTGATTTCAGCATCCGTATCTTCAAGAGCGGAGCGTCCTGTCGCCTGTTTCCCGAGGCATGGGTTTGGCACAAGCGCCGCACCGACATGAAGAAGTTCTTCAAGCAGGTGCACAATAGTGGAATCGCACGCATAAACCTGCTGAAACGTCATCCGGGAAGCATGAAACTGGTGCATCTTCTCCCTGCCATATTTACTGCAGGCATGGCATGTCTGGTTCTGCTTTTCGTGGTTGGACTTCTGCTGGTTGGTGCAAATCTCTACGGCATATATTGCACGACTGATGCTGCTACAGACACCAGCATGCTCCATGTGGGTGTGTTCCTCGGCTGCGTTGCCATTGCATGCTCGCTTATTCCTCCAGCACTATATTCCTCATTGATATTCGTTGACTCACTGATGCAGAACAAGTCTGGATTGGTTGCCTTGCTAAGTATTAAGGCCTCATTCATACAGTTGCTGGGCTACGGTACAGGTTTCATTCGTGCATGGTGGTTGCGTTGTGTGTGTGGGCGTAATGAGGAACTGCAGGCTTTCAAGAACAATTTCTATCAGTAGGAACACCTGCATAGTAGGGAATAGGACGACATGAAGATAAAGGACTGGTCAAACGACGAAAGGCCGCGCGAGCGTGTCATGGCCCTCGGTCCCGAGGCGGTAAGCAATGCCGAACTCTTGGCCATTCTCATCGGTAGCGGCACGCCGGAGGTTACCAGCGTAGATCTTATGCGCAAAGTTTTGAGTGAGCATGGCGACAGTCTTCGTGCGCTCGGTACACTCTCCCGACAGGAACTGGAAAAGTATAATGGTATAGGTCCGGCTAAGGCCGTGACCATACAGGCGGCAATGGAATTGGGCAAGCGCCTTCTTCTTGAAACTAAGGGACCCAAGGCTAAGTTTGGCTCTTCCACGGATGCTTTCGACTTGTTCCGTACCAAGATAGGCGATATTCCACATGAGGAGTGTCACTTGCTCCTGCTGGATGTAAAGAACCAGTTTATGGGGTATCATGTGGTAAGCAGGGGTGGTATATCAGAATCTTCTGTTGATGTCCGTCTGGTTTTGCGTCATGCTCTCATAGCAGGAGCCCCCAACCTTATCCTTGCGCACAATCATCCAAGTGGCAATCCCATGCCCAGCCGTCAGGACGACGATTTGACCATGCGCTTGCAAAAAGCATGCCAAACTATGGCTCTCCGACTGCTTGACCATATCATAATAGGAGATGACACCTATTACTCCTATGCGGACGAGGGGAGGGTGAACGGATAACGGTGAGCGGATGAGTGGTGAGCGGATGAGCGGTGAGCGGATATTGAGGTCCTTAGAGTCCTTAAAGTCCCTAAAGACTCTAAAGACCCTTGGTGACACTTAAACAAATAAGAAAATAATGGATAACAATAATATACAAGATACTTTGTCTGTTGAAGAAAGGGCAGTGGAACTGTTGAAGACAGTCTTCGATCCTGAAATCCCAGTAAATGTCTACGACCTTGGTCTTATCTACCGAATAGAGGTGAAGACAGAGGAAAAGGCTCTGGAGGTGGATATGACCCTGACGGCGCCTAACTGTCCTGCTGCCGACTTCATAGTGGAGGACGTGCGCCAGAAGTTGGAATGTATCGGCGGTTTGGAACGTGTGGACGTGAACCTGGTCTTCGAACCCGAATGGACAAAGGACATGATGACCGAGGAAGCCAAGATGGAGCTGGGTTTCCTATAGCCATCACACATATTATAAAAAATATATAGGTACCGGAATGAAGAAGATATATTTCCTCAGCGATGCCCATTTAGGTAGTCGTGCTTTGGCAGACAACCGCGAGCGAGAGCAAAGGTTGTGCCGCTTTCTTGATTCCATCCGCGATGAAGCGTCAGTCATATATCTGCTGGGTGATGTTTTCGATTTCTGGTTTGAATATCACAATGTTATCCCCAAGGGTTTTACCCGTTTTCTTGGCAAACTTTCCGAACTCACCGATGCCGGCGTAGAGATACACTTCTTTACCGGCAATCACGATATGTGGGCTTTTGAGTATCTTCGCGCAGAGTGCGGTGTAATCCTGCATACCTCTCCTGCGGAAATCATCTTGCCATCCGTTTCCGGCAAGGATGTTACAGCTTATGTGGGGCACGGCGATGGTTTGGGGGATCCAAGTCGAGGTTTTCGTTTCATCCGTGCTATTTTCCATTCTTCTTTATGCCAATGGCTCTTCCGCAACATATTTCCTGCCGACCTTGGTATGGAGCTTGGTCTTCGTTGGGCCAAGTCCAGTCGTATGAAGCATAGCAGGATTGCCATGGCAGAGAACGGTGACACACTTTTTGTTTCCGAAGAGGGTGAAGTCAGAAATGCATTGGGCGATGTCCTTTCTCAAAACATTGAAACGGAAGAACCCTTCCAGGGCGAGGATAAGGAACCCTTGGTTATTTTTTCCAAACAATATCTTCAGGAGCACCCTGGCACTTACTTCCTGCTCTTTGGCCACCGTCATATAGAACTTGACCTCATGCTTTCACGCCAATGCCGTCTCCTCATTCTTGGCGAATGGCTTAGAAAATGTACCTATGCAGTATGGGACGGGGAGTCTATGGTGTTGGATAATTACGAAGATTAGCATTTGCCTAAATGGATAACACTAAACTAAAGGACATCAATGATAGAATATCTTAGAGGGAAACTGGCGGAACTGGAACCTACAATGGCCACGGTGGATTGCATGGGAGTGGGTTATGGGGTGAACATCACGCTGAACACCTACGCCTCCATTCAGGGCAAGGAAGACGTGAAGTTGTGGATATACGAGTCCATACGCGAGGATGCATACCAATTGTGGGGATTCTCCTCCAAGGTGGAACGCGAGGTGTTCCTGCTTCTGATCACCGTGAGCGGAATAGGTGCCAACACTGCACGCATGATACTCTCAGCACTTACGCCGAAGGAACTATGCAGTATAATTTCCGCTGGCAACGCCAAGATGCTCACCCAGGTGAAAGGCATAGGACCGAAGGCAGCACAGCGCATAATCGTGGACCTTGGAGACAAGATAATGGCGCTGGCAGACGACACGATGCAGGCAGGTTCGCAGGGCATTGCCAAGGGAACGGCAATGCTGAACAGTGAGGTTGCCGATGAGGCCACGCAGGCACTTACCATGCTGGGATTCAGTCCTGCTCCTACAAGCAAGGTAGTGCACAAGATACTGGCAGAGGAACCCGATGCTCCTGTGGAAAAGGTTATCAAATTGGCGTTAAAAATGCTCTGAGGCACAATAAACCGGGCACCGACGTCGTTTTAATAGCGTGAAGATACGGAATAGAATCATACAGCTGATGCTGGTGATAGGCATATTGCTGCCTGTCACCGGCATTTTTGTACCCTCGTGCGTACCTTTTTTTATTACGCGCGCCCATGCACACGAGGCTTCCGTACAGCAACGCGATGACGAGCAGGAAAGCGACACCACCAAAAGGAAGAAACCACGATATTCCGTCCGCCGCACTACCACCGAAACCACCGAAGACGTTAAGCACCGTTCCTCTGATCTTCAGAATCCCGACAACCTGAAGACCGAGGTGACCTACGACGAGAAGGACGGAACATACCAGGTGGGTACCGTCATGGTGGGAACGGAAAACGGAAAACGGAAAACGGAGAACGGAAAACGGAAAGGAGAAGGGAGCACCTCGTCCCCAAAATCCAGCACATCCAAGAGTGGCGACGACAAGAACGCCACCAACGTGAAGTTGGGCAGTTTCCTGCCTGCCAACGTGGACGGTCTGACACTGGGCACCGCTACCAGTTACCTTACCCCTCCTGTGCTGATGACTGCCAAGGAGTATATGGACTGGAGTCTGCGCCAGAGCATGGCACAGTACTACAGGCAGCGCAACCAGGAACTTTTCCAGAATCAGGGCAACAACAAGTTCGACTTCACCGACATGCGCTTCTCCCTGGGTCCTGCAGAAAAGATTTTTGGCCCTGGTGGTGTGCATATTACGACCACAGGTTCGGCAGAACTGAAGATAGGCGGCAACATGAAGTCTACGGACAACCCCACCCTTGCTGCCAGCCGACGCAGTTCCTTCGGTCTGGACTTCGACATGAAGATAAACATGACCGTAAAAGCCAAGGTGGGCGACAAGGTGGACATGCGCCTGAACTACGACTCTGACGCCACCTTCGACTACGACCAGCAGAACCTTAAACTGAAATACGACGGCAAGGAGGATGAAATAATCAAGTTGGTGGAGGCCGGCAACGTGTCCATGCCTTCCAATATGGGACTTGTGCCGGGCGTGAGCAGCCTGTTCGGTTTGCGCACCGACGTGCAGTTCGGCAAACTGAAACTGCAGACGGTCTTCGGTCAGAAGAAGTCGGCCAGCAAGAGCGTCTCCGGCAGTGGAGGTTCCAACACCACCTCCTACGAGATAGAGGTAACGGACTATGAGGAGAACCGACATTTCTATCTGGCACACCACTTCCGCGACACCTACGACAAGAACATGCGCACCCTGCCCACCATAGCCAGCGGTGTGACCATCAAGCGCATAGAGGTGTGGGTGACCAACAAGACCGGTACAACCACCAACACCCGCAACATCATTGCCCTTGCCGACCTTGCCGAACCGCAGAACATACGCGGCCCTTGGCAGAGCAACGGCGGCACCGTTCCCCACAACCGTGCCAACGAGGAGTATGCCACCCTGATAGCGAACCCTGCCGTGCGCGACATCAGCCAGGCGGGTAATGTTCTGGATGGGGAGTACGGTCTGAAGGGTTCCTTCGACTACGACAAACTGCAGTCTGCCAAACTGCTCTCTCCAAGCGAGTATCATCTGAACGCCGAACTGGGTACGCTGACATTGAACACAGCTCTCCAACCGGACGACATTCTGGCCGTGGCATACGAATACACCTATGGTGCACAGACCTATCAGGTGGGTGAATTTTCCAGCGACCTCACCAGCACCGAACAGGCACTTATGCTGAAGATGCTGAAAGGCAGTACCAGCAGTCCCTCGTTGCCTACATGGAAACTGATGATGCGCAACGTCTATCCTCTGGGAGCCAGCACATTGCAGAAGGAGAAGTTCCGTCTGGACATCAAGTACCAGTCCGACTCCAGCGGTGTTTATCTCAACTACCTGCCCGAGGAGGCACTGAAGGGTACTATCCTGCTTCGTGCCATGAACCTGGACCGACTGGATGCCAACAACAAACCACAGCCCAACGGACAATTCGACTTCATCGACGGATACACCATCTACAAAGGACGTATCATCTTCCCCGTGGCAGAACCCTTTGGCGAACATCTGCGCCAGTGGATTGAGGCTCGAGGCAGTAAGGAAATGGCAGACAAGTACGTGTTCCAGGAACTGTACGACACAACCAAGACAGCTGCCAAGCAGATGGCAGAGAAGAACAAGTTCCTGCTTACCGGTCAGTACAAGGGTTCGGCCGCCAACGAGATCGACCTCGGTTCGGGTAGCATTGCGCCAGAATCGGTGGTAGTCACGGCAGGTGGTGTTACACTGGTTGAGAATACGGACTACATCGTTGACTACAACAACGGTCGCGTCACCATCATCAACCAGAGCATCATAGATGCCGGTACTCCCATCAATGCCTCTGTGGAGAGCAACGAGACATTCGGCATGCAACGCAAGACCTTCATTGGCCTTAATGCCGACTACGAGGTGAACAGGAACCTTACCATCGGCGGTACATTCCAGTACCTGAGCGAGCAACCCATGACCACCAAGGTGAGCATGGGCAACGAGGCGTTGAACAACATCCTCTGGGGCATGCACCTTTCCTGGAAACACAAGGCGCAGTGGCTTACAAACTGGATAAACGTCATCCCCTTCATCGATGCCGTGCAGCCCAGTCAGATAAGTCTGAATGCCGAAGTGGCGCAACTGGTTGCTGGGCAAAGCAGCACCGCACAAGGCGGAGCATCATACTTGGACGACTTTGAGGATACTAAACGCAAAACCTCGCTCATACAACCCACCTACTGGCAGATAGCCTCCGTGCCCAGTCCGTCGAGGAACAGCATGCTTGCCGGACGCTTCAACGAGAGCCGCCTGAGCAACGACGTTGCATACGGCTACAACCGTGCCCTGCTGGCATGGTACTGCGTGGACCCAATCTTCACCAACAGAAGTTCCACACTCACCCCCAGCCACATCAAGAGCGACCTGAACCAGTTGTCCAACCACTACGTGCGTGCCATCTATGAACTGGAGTTGTATCCCAACAAGTCACAGACCTCCTACAACAGCAACTCCACACTGAACGTACTGAACATGGCGTTCTACCCCCAGGAGCGCGGTCCGTACAACCTAAGTACCGAGGTGGACGCCCAGGGCAACCTGCTCAGTCCCGAAAAGCGCTGGGGCGGCATGATGCGCAAGATGGACAATACCGACTTTGAGGCACAGAACATCGAGTACATCGAGTTCTGGCTGATGGATCCCTTCTTCTACGAGAAGCGAGACGGCACCACGAAGAAGAAGTTGGGTGGCGACCTATACTTCAACCTTGGCGAAATCAGCGAGGACATACTCAAGGACGGCAAGAAATCATACGAGAGCGGACTGCCCATAGACGGGAACATGAACTATGTGGAGAAGACGACATGGGGTTATGTACCCAAGACCAACAGCATAACATACGCCTTCAACAACGAAGGTGGCTCGCGCGTGAAGCAGGACCTCGGTCTGAACGGTCTGGACGACGCTCAGGAACAGACCTACGGAGCCTACATGAACTTTTGGACTGAATTGAACTCTGGTGCTCTGGCACATCTGCCCGATACCGTGCGCCAACAGTTGCTTGCCGACCCTGCCAACGACAACTACCACTATTTCCGTGGTTCGGACTACGATCGCGATAAGGTGTCTGTGCTGAACAGATACAAGCGTATAAATATGCCCCAAGGCAACTCGCCCGATAGCGAGAACTCGCCCGAAACTTACGAAACGGCGTGGAAGAACACACCGGATATCGAGGACATCAATACTGACTACACCCTGGGCGAGAGCGAGAAATACTGGCAGTACCACCTGCCCATCACTCCCGAGAACCTGCGCCCTGGTGGCAAGTATGTTTCCGACACACGTACTGCTACAGTGACCCTGCGCAACGGTGAGATAGAGAACATAGACTGGTACCTCATCCGCATTCCCCTGCAAGATTCAGATCGCGAGAGCATAGGTGGCATTTCGGATTTCTCCAACATACGCTTCATGCGCATGTTCATGACCAATTTCACCGACGAGGTTATACTGCGCTTCGGCACCTTCGATCTTGTGCATGGCGACTGGCGTACCTACGAGAACACGCTCTATGCCGGCAACGTGGCAAGCAGCGCCAATACAGACTTCACCATCACGGCCGTCAACATCGAGGAGAACAACGACCGTGTGCCTGTCAACTACGTGGTGCCTCCCGGCATATCCCGTGTCACGGATGCCGCCAGCGGCACGCTCATGGAGAGCAACGAGCAGGCACTGGCACTGACGGTAAAGAACCTCGGTCCCAACGATGCACGTGCCGTGTACAAGAGCGTGAAGTACGACATGCGCAAGTACAAGCACCTGCAGCTCTTTGCACATGCCAACCAGCTGGAAGCCTCTGACCCCGACATGACTCCTGTGCAGAACGGACAGGTGAGCGTGTTCCTGCGTCTGGGTTCCGACTATCGCAACAACTACTACGAATACGAGATTCCGCTGGAACTTACACCCATCAAGAGCAGCGGCAAGTACAATAACAACTCCTACGACGACCGCGTGGCAGTTTGGCCAGAGTCGAACATGTTCGACTTCAACCTGGACCTGCTTGTCGACCTGAAGCGCCAGCGCAACAAGAACGGTGTCTCCTACAGCCAGCTATATACCGGTTACGACCCCGAGAAACCCAGCAACCGCATTGCCGTCATCGGTAACCCGTCGCTTGGCGAGGTGAAGACTATTATGATAGGTATACGCAACCATGCCGATGCCAACCGCAGCGTGGAGGTGTGGGTCAACGAACTGCGTCTGCAGGAGTATACCAACGAAGGCGGCTGGGCGGCACAGGGCAATCTTAACATCCAGCTGTCCGACATAGGATCGTTCTCCGCCACAGGTAAGATGGTGACAGCTGGCTTCGGAGGCATAGAGCAGACCGTGGCTGAACGTAGCGACAAGGACGACTACCAGTACCAGTTTACCACCAGTGCCGACCTTGGCCGTCTTCTGCCCGAGAAGGCAAAGGTTTCAGTGCCCGTGTACTACAGCTACAGCAAGCACATCGTCAAGCCCAAGTACAATCCGCTCGACACCGATATGCTTCTGTCCGAGGCTCTGGATGCCACGCAGACACAGGAGGAGAAGGACTCCATCATCTCTCTTACCTCCACCATTTCTGCTAACCGCAACTTCTCCATTAGCGGAGCCAAGGTGAACATCGCCAGCAAGAAGCATCCCATGCCCTATGACCCTGCCAACTTCAGTTTCTCCTATGCCAGTTCGCACAGCGAGAACAGGGGCGAGACCACCGTCTACGAGTACAACGATTCGTGGAAGGCTTCCATGTC
>JAFYVX010000034.1 GCA_017558255.1 Bacteroidaceae bacterium | reverse complement strand
TCTTTTGGTAATCTACAACATCAAAGTTGTCTATAAGCACATCCGGAAGGATGGCGCGAAGTAGCTGATCTGATTTCATAAGGCAAAGATAGCACTTTATTCTTGAATATTGTTACACCAACCGGAAATATCCGCAGACCCCTTTTCTCCGTACTTCTGCTTGTCGGGTATTACACCTCGTACACCACCCTTCGGATTTGCCTCTTTTTCTGTTCAAAAAATCACTTTTTGCGAGGTATATCAAGTAACATCTAAACAACTCTATGCCGTCTATAGCATTAAGGGTTAGTAATAAAGAGAGGTGCAGTACCAAATGGGCTGCACCTCCTCCTATTCATGACGGCAAACAGAGAAGGCCCTACAGGCTCTCAGGCCCTGTCTCATCGTCCCCGTCCTCTCTGCATGTGGTGAGTTGCATGAAGATGTCGAGGAAAGAACGGTTGGAGAAGAAATAATTTGGTTCACGATTCAGTTTGTCCTCCATCACAGAGAAACCGTAATTGGCATACTCTTCCATGGTTTCAAGCAGTTTGGATATCACGGTAGGGACTTTTATATCTCCCTTGTCCAGCGCTATCCAATCAATCTCTGTTCTTGCCACAAGAGCAATGAAGATGTAGGAACGTAATTGGGGATATGCCTTGCGTGCACGTTTTGAATCAAGATTGCCCCAATACTGAATAGGTTGGCCCAATACTTTTGTCTCATCAGATAACTGTAGTCTCTTATTGGCATACAAACCGATGAAAAACGCCATGATATAGGCTTCGTAACCTGCACCAAGAACTTTCCCTCTGAAGTCGTTCTGTTCTGATGCACCATTACCATAATCCGTTATGACACGAATGACACTTTGTTCGTACTTTCTCTCAAATTTCGGATTTCTACGTCCCCAGATGTCTATGAGTTTCTCATCCTTATCGAACAACTCTTCTATATTGTTAACTGCACTTGCCATATCCTACTTGATTTTAGAAATAACAGTTTGAATTGTTGAAAGGTCTTTATCGTTGAAAGGCCTCTGCTTCTCTATTCGGTATATACTTCCGGTGATATCCTTAATCTTGTCATTGTCTAACAGGAATTCTCCCTTACGACCTTCCTTCAAGAAACTCTTGGTTACAATGATGACCTGCTTGTTGATAGTGCCGATGACATTGAAGAAATCCCTTTCCTTTGCGTCTGTAAACGAAGATGTCGGAGCATCGAATATCAGTGGGAATTCTGTCTTGTCACGCTCACTGGACAACTTGCCTATGGCGAACAGTACAGACATGAGGTAAGTGGTTCTTAGAGCCGTATTAGGTGTGAATATTCTTGTACCGTCACTATCATTAAGGATAGCCTCACCTTGTCCGTTGGCTTTTTCTATGATTCGGATAACGCCAGTAAAGTCGTCCACATTAAGTTTTTCAAGGAAAGAATTAGCCTCATCCTCTATGGCATGCAGAAGACGTTTCTTGTTTGATTCCTTTGCTTCCTTGAAAGCATCGCTTATTTGACGAATAATCAATGAGATTTTAGCGTATATCTCGGCAGAGGTACCTTCGGCAAGTTTGTCCAGCTCTGCCAGATTCTCACGATATTCGGCATCTACTCTCTTTTCCTCTCGCTTAAGTTCCTCTATCCTGTTGTTTGCCTTGTTCTTTTGGTCAAACCATTTGGACACATTCTGGTAACTGGCAAGCAGTTTTTCTTCGCTCAAGCCATCTGC
The DNA here is from genome assembly GCA_017558255.1 of Bacteroidaceae bacterium. Classification (GTDB taxonomy): domain Bacteria; phylum Bacteroidota; class Bacteroidia; order Bacteroidales; family Bacteroidaceae; genus Physcousia. Next base: position 9,501 of record JAFYVX010000034.1, on the reverse strand, counting down.
CTGTGCCAAGATACGCTTTTTCTGTTCCTCTTCTCGAGCGATGTTCTCATCAATCTTCTTTATCTCATCCTGTCTTTTGTTGTTGAAGGCAATATCCTCACGGATAATTCTTGGATATTTGGCTATTTCTGCAAGATTATCATTCAAGATAGTTTCTCGCTTCTGCAACTCTACCACATAATTGTTTTTGTAGTATGGTTTTATCTCCTCGTCTTCATCCACCTTGAGCGTTCCTTTATATTCTTCAAGTCTTCTAAACATGTAATTCCAGGCATCCGAGTTCTTGGGTGCAGGCCTGCCACAGATTTTACATACCTCCTCTTCAAGCATCTCCTCTACAAACTTCTGTCCAGGCACATGTATGGGCAATGGAACAAACCCCAAGTCGCTCCTTTGTACCTTTTGTATAAGTTTGTCTGCACCTACCATCATCAGATATTCTGACTCTATCTTTCTGCGCATCTTATCTACGGCAGACACTTTGTCGGAGTACTCCTCGGCAATATCCTTGAAACCCATCAGCACCCACATGTCATCCAATAGTTTGACGGTGTAGTTCTCATCAACTAATGCTCGTGTTTTTGCACGCTTGTCCTGCAAGGTTTCTATCCTCCGGTTAACGTTGGTAAGTTGCTCGGACGCCTCCTTGCTCTGTTCTATGTCCTTGAGCAACGTTTCAAAATTTGTTGCCTCCACCTGTTTCTGCTTCATTTCCTGTCTTATGTCAGAAAGTTTGCCAGAAGCACGCTCTAAAGCATATTGGATTTGTCTAATCTTTTCTGCATTCCTCCTGTCGTTTTTCTGCGCATTGTCACGTGCACGTTCCGCCATCGTTGTGGCTAATTCCATGAACGAGAAATAGGCCTCGAAATCCCTAACGTCACTAAAAGTCTCGATGAGCATCTTCAGTGCATTGGAGTTCTGGAAGACATCAAGATTACTTTCACCCTTGAACATTGTGTATTTCCTCACCTCGGAAGGCAGGTCATAGTCAAACCTGATACCCTCTCGGCGAATACGCTCCACTCCGTTGCTCTCAACAAGGTTGAAGGAGTAGTTGGAAAGACTTATTGTACCATCAAAAGATTTGGTGAAATGGAACATCTTTTCCAGCGTCTTTGTGGCTCCCTTATGCTCGTAGGTCATAGATACACGTACATCGTCGGATTCGTTGGCAAGTAGTTCTTCGGAACGCTTTTTGGATATGAGTTTGGCATCCATGTTATTTGTACCGTCTGTACGGAATAACCATTCCAATGCTTCGTAGAAGGTGGTCTTGCCATCACCGTTAGAACCAATGATAAGGTTCAAACGGTTTGAAAACTCAAACACGTTGTCCTTGTAATAACTCCTAAAATTCTGTATTTCTATTGTCTTGATTATCATAGTATGAGATTGCTATTTAGGTATTGGACTATGGTTTTGTAAACCTTCTTCTGTACACTCTCCTCATCGGACCCATCCAAATCCTTAATAATCCTGGCCACGGTGGCGACTACTACGTTGTCTGAATTCAATGCTGAATACAAATCTTCATAGTCGGACTCATCGTACTTGTACTCGTCCTGCAACTTCCTGTTGTCAAGCACCATGTGCAGCATTCGTTCCTTGTTTGTCATAGTATATAATCGTTGTTATAAAGATTTAATCCATAATGTTCCATAGCATCCCTGAGTTCCACCTCTGAATAAGAGGGATTTTCCGATAACATTGCAAAGTTATTGACTCGCAACAGTTCCCACTTGAGCAGAGCACGTTCCATCTTGTAGGAACTCTTTGAGGGACTTATGGCTGGTATTACCACGAGGTCGTGCTGTACGGCAATCTTTTTGCCAGGATGCATTCTCAAGACACGGCCACGTCTTTGTATAAATTGCCTTGGGTTACCTGTACTTGAGCAGAAAATGGCCAGTTCGCTTCTGGGCACATCCACACCCTCGTCAAGGCACTTCATGGAAGTAAGCACATCAAGTTTTCCAACGGCAAAGTCATTCAGCACCTCGTCCCTGTCGCGCAATTCTGAAGTGAATTTCCTAACGGTTACCCTTTTATCAACCTCAATTACTGCCTTTGTGTAAAGGTTGATTAAGTGAGCCGCATCAACGTCTTCATCCGTTTCCGATATATTGTCAAAATCGTCGGAATTGGCAATATAATCAGGCACATTCCCTTCGGGTACATAAACAAGCGTATATTTAAGAGAACCCTTTTCCTTATGCCAGTTGCGAATGATTTCTGTGAATACAGACAATTTGTTTTCAGCCTTATGTATAATGCGCTTCCTTGCCAAGAGCAGCATCTTCAACACCTCGTCATCGGAATCAAACGTATCTGTGTTGTAATTATAGTAACGAGATATTTTTTCCGATATCTCCACATACTCATCCATTTCAATGGAGGTAAGCTGAACTACATGTGGATAGTAATAGTACTTGCACAAGACTCCGTTCTTTATGGCTTCTTCCATAGAGTATTCGAAGGTGTATTTTTCTTCAGCACCAAAGAACTTCCTGATCTGCGTGTTTCCATAGATATCATATTGACGCTCGGGAGTAGCAGACAAGCCTATTCTTCGGAAATAAGGTATCTCCCTCATTTTCCTAATCATGGACTTTGATCCCATGTTGTGGCACTCGTCTGCAATTAGCAATAGACGACGTTTGTCAAAACCATTCAAAACCATAAACACCTTTTCCCTTGAAAACGATGAATAGGTAGAGATGATGATGTAAGAAACCTCTGGTTCCTTTGGAGTCTTGTATTTCTCGCTAAACGCTATTCTTTCAATCTCATCCCTCCAGGACAAATTCTTGGAGTAGACCTTGACAACATTTGAGAAACGGAACTTGTAGCATTCTTCCTCCCATTGGTTCACAAGTGCCACAGTCGGAACAAGGATAATTGCCTTGTAGTAGCCGTTGCGCTTGTATATTTCCAAGAGACAATTTAAGGATGTGATAGTCTTGCCAGTTCCCGTTGCCATGGCAAAGAGTCCCTTTTGTTCATTATCCTTCCAATTGTTGAATGCTAACTGCTGATAATCACGAGGCCCAGTAGGATAAGGAAATTCCGGTTGTGCATACATGGGTGACTCCACGCACACAATGTCCATTTTCCTCTTTTTGACTTCCCTATCTTCTCTTATCTTTTTGAGTTTTGTCTCTACATCAAGAAGTTCTTCGATATTTCTGTCAGAATAGTTAGACTTGACGGCAGATACAAGTTCCTGGGGTGAAAGATATTCTATGTTGCGTTTTCTCTCCAGCATGATCGAATTGAATTCCTCGCGCTGGCTCTCTATCCGCTTTTGCACCATAGTATCAACAGAATCGCTTCTGTCAATCTTAATCTCTTCAAGATTGTTGAACAAACCGCTAATAGTAAAATTGGCAGAACCTGTAAAAGACGTAATGCTATCCCCATCTCTAAACTGACCTGACTTTGTATGCGCTATGCCTCTTTTGTTTCGTGGCTTTACAATCTTTATTTCAATACGGTTACGATAAATAAGGAAAGCAAGGCATTCAAAAAACTGTTGCTGGTACTCATCAAAGGTCTTGCGAAGTTCGGAGAAGTTTTCAAGGTCGAAGCAATCTATTACACCGCCATGTACTCCCTTGTCTATGGCTCCCTTGTCCTGCTCGGAGACAATGTGGTTAATTACGAGGCGCATCTTGCCGCCATTGGATATAAAGGTGGCAAAACTCTCGGCAAGGATGCTGATAGTAGCAGAACTGAAGTACCCCAACTGAAGGTCAAACTCCTTGCTGTTCTTCAAACAGTCGTTGAAGAATTTTTCTGGTGAATAGTATTCATCCGGTCTGTAAGTTCCGTCTTCCGCCCAATCAACTTCGTATAGCATGCCAGAAATGTTATGGATTGTCGTTTATATGAAACAATTTGTACACATTGGTTCGTCTCCGAGTATATCTACAAGTGCCGAACTCTGCTGTCTGCCCTTTGCTTCCTCCTGTCGTTTTATTACATCGAGTTTAATTTGGCGCACACGTTCAGGTCTTGCAAGTTCTGCCAAAGACTCACCCTGTATCCATGTGTAGCCATCCTTCTCAAAAGACATTGCCTTTTCATACAGTTCTGGATGCTGTTCAAGAAGCCACACCCATTCTATGCGTTGCTGAAAGAAACAAAAGTAACACCCGCTACGGCTTCTGCAATAGGTCCCCGTCTTTCCATCAACCTCGAAAGGTATTTCATCATAATAGGACGGAACACCTACTCCACTATCTCTAAGGATACGGAATATGTCCTCCTTGACCAAAACCTCGTCATTGTCCAAAAGAGGGAATTCCTCCTCAGAAAGTTTGCCAACAGGATAATCCGTGGTCTTAAGGAATTTGAAGACGACATGGTTGAATAGTCTTACGTCGACGTCTGTCAGTGCATTTAATTTCTTGGAATAGTAATACTGCTTGCTGATAGGTCTTTGCACTATCGGCATTATCTCTTCCTTCAGATGGTCAGGACATAGTTCTTCGTAATATGCAATGAACTGTTCCAAATTGTCGTTGTTCAGCACCTTGTTTATAACATCCAGGCTCCAAATATTCTTTCTGAATGGAAATACAGCCTGAATATTGGGTTTGGAAGAAATGTAGCCATCCCTGTCCTCGTCTCCGCGAATACCCACATAGGACACCGCATAGTCATCGCCCACATACTTTTCAAACTCAGCGAGTTTCATCTTCTTCGTACACCAACGTTGCTGAACAGAAGGGAGGAAACCACCCATAGCCTTCAAGAAATGCTCAAATGGTGTATCCTCCGGACTTCCTTCTGCTGCTCTTAGACGCTTTATTTCTCCAAGATATGCACCAAGCCTGTCTACCAGCACCTCTGTTTCCGCAAGTTCGCACCCAGTATCGGAATTATAGTACTCTATATTCATGCCAGGATACTTTTGCTTCATGTAGATGGACAAGGCTGCACTATCCTTGCCTCCACTGATTCCCAATATGTGTCTTACCTTACTCATTATCCAAACGCTTTTGAAGCATTCTCATTAGTGTATATGTATCAAGGTTACTTTCACCAGTAAGGACCTCATTGATTTTGGCTTCAAGTCTCCTTGAGCGCAACTCTTCAGTCTCATCTATCTTGTAATTTAGAGATTCGGATAGTATTGCCTTTTGTTCGCATTCCTTAAACAGGAACACGAGGTCGTCATGCAATTTGGGTTCCTCTTCGTCAGATAATCTTTCCAATGGTTTGTCCAATACAGCATAGCATATTGACTGATACCATTCGTTGCGTTTGTCAAAATGCGTCATCGCATGTTGATAGAACTCCTTTTGGCGAGGTGTCAGGACATGAGATTTCAGTTTGGAAAGCCTCTTGTGTATCTCTTGAATATACTCGGAATACTCACCTGATTCCAAACCAAGTCTGTCTATCAGATTCTCTTCAATTCTATCAATAAGTTGGTTGTAACACCCACGAAGTTCACGAACAGCACGCTGGATTACTGAACAATAAACTTGCATGGAATCCTTGTCATGCAATTTCTCGTCATCATATCCAAGTGTTTTTGGCAAATCCTCCAAAAATGCCTTTTCTGGGTCTCTTGCCGTTGCAAGCACGTTCCTGAACTTTATTGTTTCCTCGTGCGAGAGATTGTTTGTATGCTTGGCATAATCGTTCAGTTGCTTACTATAGAAATACAGAAAAGGTTTTATGGTTTCAATAAAGGCGCTACCTTTGATTGACTTATTATCCTCAAGATTAAGGAACTTGCGATATTGGTTAAACAATTGCACCTTGACTCCGTCCACGGAGTATGCCTTCAACTTGAATTCACCCATATGCTTCTTCATCAGGTCTAGCAATTCCAGATTGAAGTTAGGTATATACTGCCCGTTCTGTCCATAAAGAGCATAATCCTGACGCCTTATAAACAAGTATGTAGGAACCCAAAAGTCAAGTACACCTTCCTTTATCTTATATGGCTGGGATGAAAGTATCTTTATCAGTTCAGAGATCTTTCGAGGTCTTTCCATTGTGCTCTGCAGAAAATACTCGCATGCATCCCACAACGGTTTTATACCAGCATTGGAAGGAGCGTCCGTAAACACTCCATTTACATGAAGTCCCGTATTCTTTAACAATGTATAGTATATAGTTTTCTCTGGCGGAAATTTATCCTTGTCAAATCCCAATTCATCCTTGTCGCTATTGTCCAATAAGGCTTGAAGAAACTTTGCTTTAGCGGCCGAAACACTGCTACTGAGACGATGCTTATTGATAAGTTCGTTATTTATTGTAGGCGTCTGACTGTACACATCCTCGCAAACTTTGGACAAGAGTTTGTTGAAATCAGCATGCGACCTAATATTTTGTTTTTTGCCTTTATAGATCCAGACAACATCGCCAGTATATGAGAACATGCTTTCGTTTAGCGACTTATTCAACATGGACTTTTCATGCTCAATTAGTTGAGCGAGTTCCTTCAGTGCTACCCTGTCGCTTTTGTCTACCAGTACCTTTTCTATTATATAACGGTACTTCTGGATATTATACAGATGGTTGGCAAGTTCGTCCGAGTTATTGAAAAAGGCAAAGATAAGAGCGTTTTCACAATTAGCACTAAACTCCATAACACCCTGTAAGTCCTTAGCCGATTTAGGGAATATCATCTGGACAAAACCATCACCGTCACCAGTTGGGATAACCAGTTCAGGAAACTCTCTCATATCATATTCAAAATATCTGGGAGTACCACGATGATAGTAGCAAGCCTTAACCGGAGTCACGCGATTATTAAAATATATACGAAGGTCGTCTATTATATTATTAGGTTTTGCCAAAACCAATTCGGCATTGGCAATCTCCTCCTCTATATTGATGTCTGTACCTTCAAATAATATCACTCTCTTCTTGTACTCGGCATAACGTATGATTTTAAGACTTTGCAATTTGTGCAATACCACACTCGCAAACTCCACTCCTAAAGCCAATTCGGCATATACAGTCATATCTGGAATGGTAAATGTACAACCTGCATTTCCAAAAAGATTAAGCATGCCGATTGCCTTGACTATCTTTATAGCATGCAACATCTCTATGGGTGTTTTCCAATCACATCCTTCCACTCTTTCTATGGCAATGCGTATGGCACTCCATCCAGTAGAGTCACCGCTGGCATCATTAAGGTATGAATGGAAACTATTTACGACATAATCATAGACGTCCGAAAGGCTATACGTTGTATTTGCGGATGGAACAAAGGCACTAATTGATGATTTGTCCTTGGAATTAAGAAAAGAAAATAGAGAGCGTTCGTTTTGCCCATATCTTTGAATAGCACGCGTGATAGCATATGAAGCAAAGGTATCCATTGGATAAAGTTTGCATGATGTATCAAATGTACAATCTGCCGAAATAAATTTTCGGTCAACCGCTAATGCATGAATCTTACGGAAACTGCTATCTGTTATATTGTACCTAAACTCAGATGAAATATGTTCGGCTGCAAGGAATAGCAACTGTTCAACAGGCTCTGCAAAGACTACCTCCTGAAACCTGCCTTTTACCTTGTTCCACTCATTTCTTTGCGCAAGATTCAATTTACCTGCATAAGCAGAAAAGTTCTGGTGAAGGGTTGTTAATAGAAGAATGTTTCTTGACGGAGAATTGACAAACTCCGTGAACTTTTGAAAGAAATATATTTCCTTCTCAGGGTTCGTCTTTGCCGCATGCTCCAAGACTTTTCCAAATTCGTCTATTGCAATAAAAAGGAACTTGCCCTGCTTCTTCAGTTTTTGGTGTACAATGGCAAGAAGTTTAAGTACATCTGTTTCGTTAGAATCGGTAAGGGATTGGAGTTTTTCAAACAATAACTCAGACAAGGGACGAACGTCACCAATAATATTGATGATTTCATATTTGCCATCATGAAGAACCTTGGGATTTAGCAACTGTCCGTTCCCATTCTTAGCACATAAATCCTGCTCCAAATTTAAGATAAAGGCTGTCTTGCCTGTGCCATAGGAACCAATAACAGAGAAAGAATGTATTCCCGTATGGTATGCATTAACCACCTCTGCAAGAACTTTTCTTACATTAGGAGTAACGATGTATTTTGTTCCCTGTACAATACCGTTGTCCAGGTTCGCTGATAATGTAAATGTATTTTTAGCCATAGTATTCATCCAATACCGACTCCTTGTTTATTTGTCCTATAAATTGCAATTGCCTGATACCTGCAGTATCACTATATCTTATGATGTTTGGTTTATTGGCTTCAATAACCTTGCACATCTCAATAACATCCATATCGTTCATACAGAATATCATGCCCAATTCCTGCAATACATCGTATGAAACGCTATTATCAATACCCTTGGTAACAATGATTGCATAAAGGAATATCTGCCAAGGTAACTTCTGTTTGCCTTCAATATTGAAGACATAATTCTTGGCATCTGCATCATGACGTATAAGTTCAAGGTCTATAAGCAAGGATGAAAAGTCATCGTACGTCTTGTTCTTCTGCGGAAGGACATACATCTGTAACAGAGTTGCAATGTCCTTCTTTACAGTATTCTCATTGTACTGATTGAACTTGTTCTGTTCAGTCATTACACGCTTTACATAGTTTGCCACTTGTTGCTTCTCAAAGAACTTTCTTTCCTTCTGTAAACCCGCGAATAACAGATAATACAATGTTGCTTCTGTTTTATTAACAATCAAAAAATGCAAAAGCCACAGAGTACCCAAATCCTCTAAATATGGGTCTTTACCATTTTCGTTGTCGAATAGGTAGTGTGCTATATCTGTAAGTTTGTCATCCGAGGTAACATTAAAACAACGTAACCAATAGCGTATGGATGACACCATATTCTTTCCTACCCCTAAATGCACAACAGCATCGGAACTATTGAAATTCAAGCCATTGACGATGAAGTCATAGCCTTTCTTAAGCCACAATGATTTGCATGGAAAACTTTCATGTCCAGAATATGTATATTTCATATCATCACTAAGTCAAGTACAATATAGTTATGCAACTATTATATTTGTCATTGACTCCATAATGACATAGCACTATAATCGTGGAAACATATATGCATAAAAAACGTGGAGCCAGTCCTGTCACTCGTTCCACGTGTTAAGGCCTTCGCATTGCCCAGATTGTCGAAACGAGCAACGTCGAAAGCCCCACGCTGATGAATATATACAATATCCCCATGAATGGTCTTCTATCTGCAATGACCAATTGGGGACATATATAAACATCCCATGAGGCGTTCCCGTTGCTTTGTTTTTGACAATCTGTTTGAGTTTGCGAAGTTCTAACACGTCAAAACCAAAGCGTACAGTTACGCCTTTTATGTATAATGTGCCCCTCCACCTCTCCACCAATAATGGCAGCTCAGCGTGGGTGCGAGGACAAAGTTAGTGATTTTATTTATTGGTGTCCGGTAAAACTTTTTTTTGCCAGAATAAAAATTAGGGCTGTTTCCATTTGCAGGATTCAGCCCTTTT
>JAFYVX010000033.1 GCA_017558255.1 Bacteroidaceae bacterium | reverse complement strand
TTTGAGCGCGAGACAATTGACAACATACACAAGGCATATCAGATTATCATTCAGGGAAACGGACTCTTGAAGGACCTGCTTGTCCGTGTTGAAAATGAAATCCCTTCATCCCCCGAGAAAGAGTATATCCTTGACTTTATCCGAACCAGCCAGCGCGGCTTCACAAGATAAAATATCATGACATATCGAATTCTGGTATTCAGCGAAGAGGAAGAGAATTTCGTCATGGAAGTCATGGCATCCCCCTCGACCACCTTCCACGAAATGCACACCCTCATCATGAAGGCCTGCGAATACACCGAAACAGGCAACCACCAGTTCCTCATTTGCAACGAGGCATGGAAGGTGAAGGAAAAGATATACCTTCACAACCCGCAGTCTGTAGGTCTCGACGAAGACCTCTACCTGATGGACGAAGTACGGTTGGAGGAATTCTTCGAAGAAGAAGGCCAGCATATAGCATACATTTACGAGACAAATTCCAGAAAGACCCTTCTTTTGGAATTAGTTGAAAATGTATTTGGCAAAAAGACGGACGAAGCACATGTAAGCAGAAGAAAAGGCACAGCACCTGTGCAGTTCGACGAAATAGAAGAACCGCCAGTCCCCCCAACCACCACACCCAATACTGCCGAAACAGACAACGAGGACACAGAAGACACGGACGACGGAGACCTGTTTTCTGCCGACGAACTGGATGCTGAAGGTTTTGAAGTCAACGAAATGTAGACCTTACCAAGTCTACAGAAACCCAGCCACCAAACACTACATAAATCATGACACCGACATTAGTCGTAATTCTTGGACCCACTGCCGTAGGGAAGACCGAACTGACGCTTTCCCTTGCGGAACATTTTAATTGTCCGATACTGAACTGCGACTCCAGACAAATATACCGTGACATGAAAATTGGCACTGCATCGCCCACACCGGAGCAACTATGCAGAGTCAGGCATTATTTTGTTGGCCAACTGTCACTCGACGACTATTACAGCGCGGCAAGATATGAGCAGGAAGTGCTCTCACTTACATCCGAACTTTTCAAGACACACTCCACGCTTATCCTTTCAGGAGGCAGCATGATGTACATCGATGCCGTATGCAATGGCATAGACGACATCCCCACCATTGACGAGGAAGTCAGAAACACACTCTCCACCAGACTAAGGGAAGAGGGACTAGACACCCTTTTGGCAGAGCTACGCCTTGTGGATCCGGAGCACTACGACTACGTAGACAAGAAGAATGCCAAACGCGTGGTTCATGCACTTGAAGTCTTTTACACCACCGGCAAGCCGTATTCGTCCTTCCTGACACGCAAGACACTGAGGAATGGTTCGGACAATTGCCAATCCCAAGTCCGCCCGTTCAAGATTATAAAAATCGGACTTGAACGCCCTCGCGAGGAACTGTTCTCGCGCATCAATGCCAGGGTGGACCAGATGGTAAACTCCGGTCTTCTCCACGAATCAATGAGCCTGATGCCACATCGCGACAAGAATGCGCTTAATACGGTTGGATACAAGGAAATGTTCAACGTACTCGACGGAACCTGGGAATTACCTATGGCAATAGAACGAATTAAGAAGAACACCAGGGTCTATGCCAAGAAGCAGATGACATGGTTCAAGCACGACCAAAGCATTGCATGGTTTCATCCCCAGGAAAAAGAATCTATCATAGAACATATAAAAGCGTTGCTCTAAACAACAACAATCATAGGCAACCACTTGCCACACCACCAATGAACATGAAAGACATGACGTCATCAGCGCCATGTCTTTTTTTGCATGCCGATAGCGGCTCAGTGAGCCAATAGTAGCGGCTCGGCGAACGGCTGATAGCGGTTAAACGAACGGCTAATAGCGGTTAAATGAACGGCTAATAGAGACAAAATGTATGGCTGACAGCGGCCCAGAGAAGGGGTGATGACAACCAGAATAATGTCCCCATCCAACAAACAACAATCCCCATTGTAACACCACCCCCAGTGCAAAGAAAGCAGAGCATTTCAGCATAAACTAAGGAAGTTTAATAGAAGTGCAACACATAGGTTAAGTGTAGTTAATACACCTTGGTTTCGGTGTATTTTTTTAACATATCTAAGGTTTTATTTTGGCTTTTTTATGGCTTTTCCCATAGATTAGGCAAAAACCATGTTTTATTATCCCACGTATTTGTGAAAAAAACATTAAATTTGCTATCGCCTTACATTATAATTACGCGCAAACAAAGGGGCAGACTGCGCAAAAACAAGATTGACACTAATAAAAAACTTAAAAAATAACTAACAAAAAAATCTAATACAACAAAAAGAGAAAGACATTTAAGCAACAACAAAATTAAAACTAAACAATCAATAAAATCAAAAAATTATGCGTATGAGAAACCGTTTGAACAAATGTAGCAAGCATGTGGCCTTTGCCGCATGTATGCTGGCTCTCGGCGGAAGCTTCTCGGCATGCCATGATGAGTACACACTGGACGATGCAAAACCAGTGTGGCTCAACTCCAGCATTTACGAGACTCTTGAGAGCGACGGAAGTTACACGAACTACTTGCGCCTGATTGCCGACCCCGACGTTAACTCGGGCGACAGCGAAGAAAGCTCTTTGGTGCAGATTTTGTCGCGTACAGGTTCGAAGACGGTGTTTGCAGCCAACGACCAGGCATGGGAGAACTTCTTCGCTGCAAATGCCAAGTTGCCCGAGGCCAACCCCTGGCACAACGCCCAGAGCTATGACAAGCTCTCCAAGAGCCAGAAGAAGCTTCTGCTCCACACCAGCATGCTCAACAATGCTATCGTGATGGAGAACCTGGCCAGCAGTTCTGGCACATCACCACAGAGAGGCCAGTATCTGCGCCGCTACACCGACGTGGAGGTGGTTGACACTGTCACCAAGATTTCCGTTACAGACCTGCCCAAGACCTACTGGAGCCTGGAGAAGCAGGCTACAGAAGAAGGTGCGGCAGCACCCGAGACGGACCAGTGGAGCAGAATCCGCAACGGCGGTCTGCTGGGTTATGACTCAATCTACATGGTACTCGACAGCTCTCTGTCCATGATGGTGCACTTCACCAACGAGTACATGGCAATGAAGCAGATTACCGATGCCGACTTCCGCGTGTTCATGGGTCGCGAACGTATCACAAGCGACGTGCATATCTACGATGCTCATCTCGACAGCGCCGACATTACCTGCGAGAACGGTTATCTTAACATGACCGAGAAACCTCTTATTCCCATGGCAAACATGGCCGAGGTTATCCGCACAAACGGCAGAACCAACATCTACAGCCACATTCTGGACCGTTTCTCTGTTCCCTTCCAGAACAAGACCGTGGGTCGTCTGTTCTCAAGAACTCATCCCGAGCTGTTCGCAGAAACCGACACCCTCTACACTAAGCGCTACTACTCAAAGAGAACTTACGGTTCTACTGAGAGTTCCGACGTGGCACTGACCAATGACGAGCGCGGCGTCCTCTTCAACAATACCGGTGAGGCTACCCTGAAGTTCGATCCAGGATGGAACGGTTACTTCCCCATCGGCAGCACTCCCGAGGAGGATATGGGTGCAATGTTCGTTCCCAACGACAAGCAGATGCTGTGGTACTTCAACGAAGGCGGTGGTAGAACCCTCATCGAGGAGTTCACCAAGAATCCCGCTGCAAGCTACTCTATCAACGACCTGGAGCCCCTCTTCATGGACATCGACCAGATTCCTCTGAAGATTATCCAGTCTATCATCAATCAGGGTATGTTCATCAGCTTCGTGGAGACAGTTCCCAGCAAGATGCTCAAGCAGCGCGAGGCTGTAACCCTTGAGCAGATCTTCGAAGAGGCAGACACCAAGCTGGCTTCCCAGGGTGGTAGAATCGATACAGTTATGATGGCTTGTAACGGTGCCGTATATATTATGAATAATGTATTCGCTCCCTCAGACTACAACTGTGTGGCTACTCCCGCATACATCCGTTCAAGCAACCGCATCATGCGTTGGGCTATCTACAGCGACTTCGATGGTCAGAACTACATGGGTCTGAACTACTATGCATACCTCAAGGCTATGCAGAGCCGCTTCTCATTCTTCATGCCCAGCGATAAGGCCCTGGAGTACTACTACGACCCCATGAGCTTCACCAGCAAGCTGCCCCGTGTAATGCGCTTCATGTACACAAAGGGCAACTTCCCCTTCGCCACCAAGGAGTATCAGAAGAGAGCCGTACTTGCCAACTTTGACGTAAGCACCGGTACCATTGGCAACGACCTGTTGACTCAGTCTACCAACAACACTGAGATCATCAACCGTCTGCGCCAGATGCTGGAGCACAACACCGTGGTACACGAGAGCGGCATCAATGCCATCAACACCGAAGAGGACGAGTACTACCTGTCTAAGAACGGTATGGGTATCAAGGTTACCCGTGGCAATAACGGCGAGGGCGTTATCTATGCCCAGGGCGGCTTCCAGCTGGAGAACGAGCGCGAGGGTCTTGGCGACAACCACCCCGGTATCCTCAGGTGTAACGTAGCTGAAAAGGGCGAGTACAAGAATGGTTGGACATTCACTCTGGACGCTCCCCTGATTCCCGCAGCACGAAGCGTATTCAGCGTTATTTCAAACATCAAGCGCGGTCAGAAGGGCGACACCCCCGACTACAGCAACGACGAAACCATCAACTCAAACCCCTACTACGAGTTCTTCAGACTCTGTAATGAGGTTGACGACAACCTGATCACCAAGTCAGGTCTGGTTGACGAAACAGATCCCAAGTACGACATCAGCACTCCCACAGGCGAGAAGGCCCTTCTGGCAGCTATCGACAAGTTCAGAACCTTCATCGACAACAACGCTGTTGACTACAACGTACAGTTCTTCGACAACTACAACTACACCGTGTTCGCTCCCACCAACGAGGCTGTGAAGGCTGCCATCGAAAAGGGTCTGCCCACATGGGAAAGCATCCAGGAGGACTACGACAAGTGCGACAAGGACGATGATGGCGTATTGAAGAACGAGGTGGACAAGCTCCGTCTGCAGTACAAGATCACCTATCTGACCAACTTCATCCGCACACACTTTGCCGACAAGTCATTCTTCGCCGACAAGTCTGACGACAAAGTGGAAATGACCACCAGCAGCTACAACAACGACAACGGTCTGTTCGTGAAGGCATTTGCACAGCGCGACAACGGTCAGCTCCAGGTTAAGGACAACACTGCCACCGGTAAGTGGATCAATGCTGTTTACACCACCGCCGACGGACGCGATGTCAAGAACATCATGACATGCGACAGAGAGTGTAATTCAAAGGTTAAGGACCAGAGCATGAACGGTAAGACCGTAGTTGCTACCAGCTACGC
>JAFYVX010000032.1 GCA_017558255.1 Bacteroidaceae bacterium | reverse complement strand
TATCTCCAGGAGGTGCTGGTGGTTGAAGGTCTTGTAGACGGAGATATTGTCGTTGCGCCAACTGAAGTGTGTGGTTGCACCAGGTTTCTGTCCGGCACCGGTAGAACCAGTAATGCCGTTGACATGGATGTCGCCACTGATGATGCCAGCCTTCAGTGCAGGAAGCAGAGCCAACTGTATGCAAGTGGCAAAGCAACCGGGATTGGCCAAGTGCATGGCACCAACGGTTTGCTCGCGATGTGTCTCTGGCAAACCATACACATAGTCGTGTTCGCCTGCTATACGGAAGTCCTGTGCCAGGTCGATGATGCGCACATTGGCAGGAATCTCGTGCTCCTGCAGGAAGGCACGGCTCTTGCCATGACCAAAACAGAAGAACACCACGTCGACCTGCTCCCAGGGCATCTCGCTGGTAAAGCATAGGTCGGTCTCGCCATACAAACCCTCGTGCACCTCGCACACAGGATTGCCGGCATTGGATTCGCTATTGGCAAAGACTATCTCTGCCTCGGGATGATTTAGGAGCACGCGGATAAGTTCACCGCCAGTGTAGCCTGCTGCTCCAAGTATGCCTACTCTAACCATATCTTAATTTGTCTTTGCCCCCCACCCAACTTTGTCCCCCTGAGACAGGGCGGACGAGCGAAGCGGAGGGGGTGGATAACCTTAAAGCTACGGACGCTCAAGCGTCCCTTCTCGCCCAACGTTAAACGTTATTTCTTATCATTATTTATATTGAAGGTGCTCTTCGCCTCAGGTATAACCAACATAAGGATGAAGTACACCAGCAAACCGCAAAAGGCAGTAAATATTGTCAGCAACACATATATGATACGGATAACCGTAGCATCCATATTAACATAGTTAGCTATAGCGGCACAAACTCCTGCCAACATACGCCCAGTACGAGGACGTTCCATTTTCTTTATATCTGACATATTTATTATCTATTAGATTCGTTTAGGGTTATTAGCCTTATACGCAGAAGCTCATCAAGCTAAAGCAGTTAGAGTTTAAGGTCATACCCCCTCCGCTTCGCTCGTCCCCCTGTCTCAAGGGGACAAAGTTGGTGATTGCGTTCTTCGTTTGCTTTGTCCCCCTGAGACAGGGCGGAGTGGGTGGATAAAACCTTCCCGTTTGTAAAGCAGAGGGGGGGGCTGTTAGTTTTCCGTTTTCACCTTTCCGTTTTCCGTTCCTTTATCTCTCCTCCTCAGGATGTGCCAGATAGTAGGCACGCAGAGCGGTTGAACTTACCTTGATGAAACCCTTGGCATCGTCGCTGCTCCATGCCTTGGCGGTCTCGCCATACTCGCCAAGCTTGTTCTTGACAAGGTCGTTGGGAGAATCCACACCCATGGTCTGGAAACTGTAGGGACGGAGTTCCAGGGTTACCTCGCCGGTAACATTGCGCTGGCTGCTGATGAGCATGGCCTCGATATCGGGCATAACGGGCTCCAGATACTGGCTCTCGTGCAGGAACATGCCATACCAGTTGGCCACCTGCTCCTTCCAGTACTGCTGCCACTTGCTCAGGGTGTACTTCTCCAGGAAACGGTGTGCACCGATGATGAGCATGGGGGCTGCTGCCTCGAAACCTACACGGCCCTTGATGCCGATGATGGTGTCGCCCACATGGCAATCACGACCGATAGCGTATGATGCGCCTATCTCCTCAACAGCCTGGATGGCCTGAATCTTGTCCTCGTAGCGTGTGCCGTTGACAGAAACGAGTTCGCCCTTCTCGAAACCGAGTTTCAACAGTTCGGTACCTTCCTTGGTGGGGTGCTTCAGATATGCACTCTCGGGCAGGCCCTGTGTGCTGTCGAGAATCTCACCGCCACAGATGCTGGTACCCCAGATGCCTACGTTGTATGAATACTTCAACTTGGTAAAGTCGGCAAAGTAACCATTCTGGTTCAGGTAGTCAACCTCCTCCTGACGGGTCAGGTTGCCATCGCGTGTCAAGGTGATGATCTCCACACCAGGTGCCATAACCAGGAAGGTCATGTCGAAGCGAATCTGGTCGTTGCCGGCACCAGTAGAACCGTGAGCAATGGCGCTGGCGCCAATCTCACGAGCATAGCGTGCAATGGCCATAGCCTGGAAGATGCGCTCGCTGGACACGCTGATAGGATAGCAGTTGTTGCGCAGCACATTGCCGAAAACCATGTACTTCAGCGACTTCTCGTAGTACTCCTGGGTAACGTCCAGGGTAACGTACTCCTTGGCGCCCAGCTTGTAGGCATTCTCCTCGTTGGCCTTCAGCTGCTCGGCACTGAAACCACCGGTATTGGCACATGCGGCATACACCTCATAGCCCTTCTCCTTAGCCAGGTACATCACAGTGTAACTGGTATCAAGGCCGCCACTGAAGGCAACCACTACTTTCTTCTTTTCCATCTTATATATTGTTTTATTTTTATTCCTTTTTTCTTTTCAGAGGACTCAGAGTAATCCGAATAATCCGAGTATTCGGAGTAATCCGACTAATCCGCAACGCTAACCGCTCATCCACTCATCCAGCTTTGTCCCCCTGAGACAGGGGCGACGAGCGAAGCGGAGGGGGTGGATTATACCTTTCCGCTTTCCGTTTTCACCTTTCCGTTTTCACCTTTCCCCTCTACTCTATCCCCCTCAACACCAGCGCCTTCATCACATCCTTGATGACCTCCAGGCTTGTCGGTTCGCCATGATGCTTCTCGGGGTCCCAGAGCATGCCAGTGCACACACAGAACTTGCGCTGCTTCAGTTCCAGGATATCGTGGTTGATGCATCCCTGGCATCCGCGCCAGAAAGCCTCATCGTCGGTCAACTGGTTGAAACTAACGGGAACATAGCCCAGAGCAGTGTTCATCTTCATCACGGCATCGCCGCTGGTCAGGGAGAATATCTTGGCATGGGGCCAGCGCAGACGTGCCAGTGTGAAGGTATAGTCCTTGATATGACGTGCCACACCCAGACCCTGATAGTCGGGATGAACAATGAGACCCGAGGTGGTAACATAGTGCTTGTTGCCCCATGTCTCTATGTAACTGAAACCGGCAAAGCGGTCACCGTCCAATGCCAGAATGGCCTTACTCTCCTTTATCTTGGTAGCAAGGTATTCGTGGGTACGCTCGGCAATACCGGTACCACGCTTGCGTGCAGCATCGCGGATTGTCTGCAGAATCTCATCCACGTACTTCTCGTGACTGGCTTCTGCAACGACTATCTTTATGTTGCTGTTCTCGAATGTGCGTATATCTTTCTTTTCTTCCATCTTGTTTGTGTGTTCCTTACCTGCGTTTCTTCAATTGTGGTACTGCCTCCGTAAGCTGTTCGCTCACCAGTTCACGGCTTGCCTCCTCGGCCATCACTATCATCACCGTATCATCTCCGGCCACGGTGCCCAGGAGCAGGGGCGACTTCATCTCGTCTATCTCGTATGCCACCAGCGAGGCATGCCCTGGCGGAGTGTGCAGCACCGCTATGTTGCCGCTGAACTGCAGGGACCACTTCGTGGCATTGAGTTCCTCGCGTGTCTTTACGGGATCGAAGTACACCACACCGGGCAGGGCATAGACGCTCTTGCCCGAACGGGTGCGAACCTTGGAGATGCGCAACTGCTTCAGGTCGCGGCTCAGCATGGTCTGTGTAGTGGAGAATCCGGCCTTTTCCAGTTCCACCGCAAGTTCCTCCTGGTTCTCGATGGGGCAATTGCCCACTATCGTGCGAATAACCTGCAGTCTGGCCTTTTTGTCTTGCTTTTCCATATCATTGGGCATCACTTTATGCCCTTTTATTCAAATATGCGTGCAAAGTTATAAAAAAATAGCAGCATCAGCGACATTATGATACCACAAATACCACAACTTTATGCAAAATAGACGCATAAACGGCTTTCGTTGCAAGATTATGCAAAACTAAGGACTATAATATGATATAATGAAGCGATAAATGCGCTCACATAACGTAAATACAAAATAAAAGCAGTATATTTGCATATGAAACCATACCTAATCCTTGTCTAATATGAATCCACAATCACTGAACTTTACAATCTTCTGCATCGGAAGCATCGCAGACCATCTGAATATGAACGCTCGCGATGTTTACCACAAACTGCAGAATGCAGGCATCATATCAGACTACATCGTTCCATGCTATGATGTATTACACACATTCTCCAAGGAATATATCATCGAAGACTTGGTGGGTTACATGAAAAAGAAAGGAGTTCTGGCATGAAACGTTTATACCATACGTCAAATACAGAGGTACTCACACCCGACTTAAGTCATTCTCGTGAACACCTTGACTTTGGCCGAGGTTTTTACCTGACTCCACTCCGAGAACAGGCGGTTAACTACGGGCAGCGTTTCCTAAGAAAAGGCGAAGAGGCGTTTCTCAATATTTACGAACTCGACGAAGATTTGCCGGAAGTTTCACATATAATCTTTGACGCTTACGATAGCAAATGGCTTGACTTTGTCACCACCTGCCGTAAAGGACAACCTCACGCCGTATATGATATTATAGAAGGAGGTATTGCCGATGACCAGGTTTTCAATACTATCGACCTCTACTTCTCAGGTGTGTACACCTTTGAGCAAGCGCTTGACCAACTGCGTTTCAAACGTCCTAATCACCAAGTTTGCATCACTAACCAAGAGGTTTTAGACAAGCATCTTCATTTCGTGGAATCAATAAAACTCTGAACCATGCAGGCCAATAAGATAATACTTCAGCAAAAATATGCCCGTATCGTGAAGATGTTTGCCGACGAAACGGGATTCTCTTACGAAAAAGCATTGGGAATGTTTTATGACTCTAAAACATACGAACTCATCAGCGAAGGTATTGCCGACATGCACTGCATGAGCGATGAGTATCTTGTAGACGAACTTAAGGCTGAGTTCAAAATTACGTCATAACATTATTTCCTATAGTCACAAAGACTCAGTTCGCTATTTAAGAACGAATAGACATAACCCGGACTTTGGTAATACAATCCTGTCCTGGCATCCTGCAACCTGGCAAAGGTTTCGGAATTATATAGCGCATCCATTGCCTTGTCCATTGTATAGGCATACTTTTCCATCAATATCTGGATAAGTTCTGCATACATTTCCTCTTGCATCATCTTCACTTGTCCGTCGGTCAGCCTCATCTCAATCCTCCACCATTATGTCCGCACACTTGAATCATTGTCTCCACTGCATCGTCAAATGATTGGGTATGTATTACATCATAATAGGACGACAGATGTTCCATTCCCTTGAAGCGGACGAGATAATTACATGCCTGCTTCTCCCCTATGCCGAATTTGTTTGCAAACTCAGCAATCAGTGCTATCATATACCTAAGCCTATTACCTTCTTCTCGGGACATATCAACGTTTTTATGGGATAAAAATACAAATCATTTCTGAAATACCCATACGGATACAAGACTTTTTACGCGCAACTATACTACTTTGTTTCCACCGCTCGCTTGTAGGGAGGCAGCGTGCTGCGTCCGCTCACATAGAACATTCCTGCCGACAGCCTCTTCGTAATAGACAGCAGCACATTCAACAACATCAGCCCCGACTGCATACTCTACGTCCCCCGCGGAGCAAAGAAAGCCTACCAGAACACCTTCGGATGGCACAGATTTGCCCAGGTGCTGGAGTTCTAAGGCAACCGCACCTTTCCTACCGACCCCGAGGATACCGTCTCACATATCTACGGCAGTCCTCATAGTAGGAGGAGTCGAGTACTCTTAGTAGAAGGACGGCAGTACTCTTACTATGAGGACTCCAGTACTCTCGTGGGAGTACTAACACCTCTTCGTGGAACAAGATTCTCTATAATCAAGATTTACCGACAGTGCTTCTATGCAACAGTGCCCCATCCTATTAGGACGAGGCACTGCATATTGTTTTCAGATGGCACTTTTCCGTTCGTAAGGCGAGCGGTGAGTTTTCATCATCGTCTTCGTTCTGTTTTCAGTTTTATTCGCCTTCGCTCATCAAGCTAAAGCAGTCACCTTTCAGTTTTCAGTTTTCAAACTACTCCCACTCGATTGTAGCGCAAGGCTTGGGAGACATGTCGTAGCATACACGGTTTACACCGGGCACTTCCTTCAGGATGCGGTCGGTAATCTTCAGCAGGATGGGCCACTCGATCTGCTCGATGGAGGCGGTCATAGCATCGATGGTGTTGACGGCACGGATGATAACTGGCCAGTCGTAGCTGCGGGCATTGTCCTTGACACCTACGCTCTTGAAGTCGGGCACTACGGTGAAGTACTGCCATACCTTCTTGTCGAGACCTGCCAATGCGAACTCCTCGCGCAGGATGGCGTCGCTCTCGCGCAAAGCCTCCAGACGGTCGCGAGTGATAGCACCAAGGCAACGTACGCCAAGACCGGGACCGGGGAATGGCTGACGGTATACCATCTCATAGGGCAAACCGAGTTCTACACCACATGCACGAACCTCGTCCTTGAAGAGCTGCTTCAGGGGCTCAACAAGTTCGAACTGCAGATCCTCGGGCAGACCACCTACGTTGTGATGGCTCTTCACGCACTTTGCAGTCTTTGTACCGCTCTCCACGATGTCGGGATAGATAGTACCCTGACCCAGGAAGTCGATACCACCTGCCAACTTGCGAGCCTCTTCCTCGAACACGCGGATGAACTCGCCACCGATAATCTTGCGCTTCTGCTCGGGCTCGGCAACGCCTTCCAGCAGACCAAGGAAACGGTCGGTAGCATCAACATATACAAGGTTTGCACACAACTGGTTGCGGAACACCTCAATAACATTCTCTGACTCACCCTTGCGCATCAGACCATGGTTAACGTGCACACAAACGAGGTTATCGCCGATAGCCTTCAAGAGAAGTGCAGCAACTACAGAGCTGTCCACACCACCGGAGAGAGCCAGCAGCACCTTCTTGTCACCCACCTGACGGCGTACCAATTCCACCTGGTCGGCAACGAAGTTCTTCATGTTCCAGTTGGCCTCAGCCTTGCAGGTTTCGAACACGAAATCCTTAACAGCAGCCTTGATGGCAGCCTCATCGTTGCCGAACTCGGGCAACTTCACCTCGCAAAGTGCCTTGTCGTGTCCGGCAGCCATCACGGGGAAACCTGCTTCATATATCTCGGGAAGAACATCAATCTCAACACCGTCGATAACATTGTTCTTGCCACCATTGATGATAACAC
>JAFYVX010000031.1 GCA_017558255.1 Bacteroidaceae bacterium | reverse complement strand
ATCGTGATATTTCCCTGTCTTTGGCTTCAAGTTCTTGGTTGTGTATGCTCTGAAGATTGCGTATCTGTTTGCCATGTCGCTCTTGCATTTCCTGCATTTGGATTTTGAGGGTGTCAATACCTTTGTCTCGTTTGGCAATCTCTTGGTGCAAATCTTCATTAGTTCGCTCCAGCTCTTTCATCTTTCCACTTCCGAAAAGAGAACCAACTCCGCTTGCTATGGCGGTGGCTGCATTGGTGGCTGTTTTCTTTAGCTTGTCAGTGCGTATTTCTGATTTCACCTGTTTCAGTTCCTGTTCAGCAAGACCTATCTGTTCTTCTTTGTGCCGTTTTGCAGCATCCATGCGTTGCAGTTCGGCTCTCTGCTTTTCAATGATGAAATCATTTCGTTCCAAATGTTCCTTTCCGGTCTCGGATTTAGATTGCCCACGTTGCATGGAGAGGATGTCAGATGCCAAAGTCTGCATTTCCATCATATCGTCATCATTGAGCTTTTGGCTCTTGCCCGTGTCGTGGTTCATCCAGTCGAATACGATATGGGCATGATAATTCGGCTTAAACCACTTTTCACCGACTTGGAAACTCTCCCTATCCCCGGTTTTGGGTTGTCCACTAAGCCAGTGTCCCTCGTCCTTATGCAGGAAGATTTGGAGCGGTGTAATACCCCAGCGTCTCTGGCACTCCTCACCAAACTTTCGTACATCTGCCAGTGTTGTATCTGGTCTGATGAGCAATACTCCCTCACGGATTGGAGAACATCCAGCCACTTTTATAATCTTTCCATTCTTTCCCTTGCGCTCACGCTCCTTTTCCTGCATCGCTCGTCCGGTCTTTTCCTTGACCATCCGTTTGATGCTGTCATAGTGCGCCTGCAGGTCAGGACTGCCGAAGCCCGGGTTTATCCACTGCTCGTTATTGGAAGTCAGTTCGGGTACAATGTAGATTCTGGACTCGCCGATATTGCGCATGTACTCGGCAGTTCTCCGGTTATGAGCCCCGCTTGATGTCACTCTGCAGGGTTTGATATGTATGCTTGATTTTGTTGCCATATTCTTAAAATTTGATTTGGATTGTTGATGAAATCTTCTGTTGTCCGCTCATAACCGCACAGGGTTCTTAGGGGTGCAACCCATAAGCGGAGATTGCAAAGAGAGGGGCACTCTTTGCTCGGGGTTCTTAGGGGAGAAACGCCCTGAGTGGGTCATTAGGGCAAAGCCCTAATCCCCTCGGGAGAGCCCACAACTACGAAAGCGAAGCGTGTAGTTATAGTGGGCTATAACCGAAAGCCGTTTTTCTTTTTCGGTGGTTGGCTGCGCACCCCTTTTGCAGATTGAACTTGCCTGTTTCTTTCAGTCTGTTTCTGTAAGTATTCGTTCAAGTCCTTGCATCCGCTGTATGTCTGCGAAGCGTCACGGATGTATAAGTCCCTGCCGTATTCCTTATAGATTTGCTGCATGGCTTCCATTCCTGCACGGTCATTGTCAAAGAAACAGTGGATGCGCTCATAGCTTCCCAACGGATAGATTGCTTTGGAAACATTGGCTACTGAGTTCAACACCATATAATCTTGCCTGTCCAGTTCGGGATATTTCGGGCAATTCTCCAATCTCAAAGTAAGAAATGAAAGATAGTCCATAAATCCCTCAAACACATAACATGTTTCCCTCGCTGTTCCCGGCTGTTTGATATGAGAAATCTCTTTCGGTGCGATGCATCCCTTGAAATACTGGTTGCGGATTTCATACCCACCCGACACATTGGGAAAGGCGATGGCGAAATACCGTTTGCCATTATGGGTGAAGTGCGCTTCACTGCATTCTCTTTTCGCCATTGCAATGTTTATTCCCCTTTCCTGCAAATAAGCAAGCAGGGCAGGAGAAGAAAGCGGTACAATCTCCAGTTGTTGAAAACTTGGCTCGGAAGATGATTGCTTGCCAAAAGAAAAAGACACGGGGCGAATACGGGGTGTCTGTTCTTCGATTTTTTGCAAGAGGTAAGGCACATGGTCGGAACAATAAAGTTCCTGTGCCAGTGCGATGATATTCCCACCTTTGCCGAGTGCAAAATCATACCATTGGTTACGTTCTGTATTTACCTTGAACGATGCTTCCGTTTCTTCCCTTAGTGGTGACTTATACCACAGGTTTATGCCCTGTTGTTTGACGGGTGAAAATCCTAAACTGTGCAGATAATCCGCTATTTTGATTTGTTTCGCTGTCTGTATATCCATAAGACGATAGGTTTAATGATAGTTGAATTGGTTTATTTTCTCTTTTCGCCCGTACCTCTTTATGAAGTACGGTCTGTATAATCACTTCACTTTATTTTCGTATATATAGAGTACGGTAATAAAGTGAAGCGGTTTTGCCACATTTCGCAACCACTTCGCTTTATCCCTAATATATAGACCCCCGGAATAAAGTGAAGCGATTGCAAGGTGTGGGCTAATAGTGGAAGTCGGGCATGAACGTGTACTTTCTGCCGTTCTCCTGCACTATCATTCGTTTGTTCCGAAGCATGGTGATGAGCGATACCGCCTTTTTGTGGTTCAACTTTACCCCCACAGACACATAAGTCTTAATTAAGGTGTCCTCCAGTTCCTTGTAGCCATATTCCTCTTTCAGCCCGAAAACTGCTTCCAATGCGATGCGGTGCTGCTGTTCGGTGATATGCCTGTAAGGGTCGAACTTTTCCTCTTCCGGTCTTCCCGGTTTCTTGGTTTCGGGCTTGTAACCCTCCAACAGTTCAGGTATGGCATTGTCATTGATGCGAAATGAAAAAGGCTCGAAGTCCATTGCCCGTATGTGCATGGCTGAAACATTGCTTATATCTCCATTGCTCTTGTCCTTTTCCACAAGAAGGACAGTTTCAGCCTTGTTGTTCAGTTCCGTACCGATATGCCCCCTTGCGTTCTCATCGCCCTTGTTTTGGTGGAGTATCGTGTGGATATGTATCTGCCTGTCGTCCGTCCACTGCATCAGCTTTGATATGATGCGTGTCGATTCACCGGGGCTGTTGATGTCATATACCATGTCACGGATGCCGTCTATGATTACAAGCCCTATGTCAGGCGTATTGTAAATAGCCTGCTCTACAATCCTGATACGCTGTTCGGGCGTGTATTTCCTCAAAGCAAGAAATTCCAGATGCTCATTGTCCCTGTCATCTGGAAGCCCAGCCATCCGTAAAATACGTTTCATGACTTTCAGACAATGATAAGGACTTTGTTCCGTGTCCACATACAGGATTTTCCGTTTCTCTTCGGGTAGTTCCGCCACATATCTTAGCACTGTACCATTCTTCAATGCTGCCGCCACGATAGCCGACACATTGAAAGTCTTTTTGCTTTTGGCTTTGCCGATTGATGCACTGAAATTACCCAGTGTACCAATGACCGAACCTTGCACTTTTAGAATCTCAGGTGCTTTCTCATAGATTTTCGACAGGCTCAGGCGTGAGGCTTGCCAAAGGATTACGGCTTCTTCCGCCGATATTTCTTTTATATCTTTCATATAATCCATAAGTACACCTCCCGTTATTTTCGTCCTCCGGTTTTCTTTCCAGCCAGTTCAAGGGCAAGTTCCGCATCCACGATAATCTTGCGCCCTATTTGCGTAATGGCTTTGTCTATCTTTCCGCTTTTCTTTATACGGTTGGCGGTAGGCAGACTGCACCCGAACAATTTGGCAATGCCAAGTATTCCGTACACATACTTTCTTTCTGTGTCCGTAACGGGCTGTGGCTGCGCTTCCGTTTGGTTGGAAGCGTACTTGCTTAGAAATATGAACTCTTCGCCTGTCATCTGCCAGACGGGTTTTAATAATAACTCTTGAAGATTTGTCATCGTCCAATCTATTTAGTCGTTAAACAATCAGCCCTGCGCACTGGCTGTTATTTCTGTTCTCGAACGATGCAAAATTAGGTATGGCTGTAAGTGGTAAGGATGTGGATAATACAAATGGGATACTGCGCTATCTCATTAAATATCAGACAATAAAAATACCACTCAAAAATTAATTTGAGTGGTAAAAGTGGTAATTTCGTAGAATGTCAGGTTATATCACGAATTATCCGAATATGCTTTCCATTTCCTTTGCGAATTTCTGGTTGCTGTCACTCGGAAAATCGGAAACAGGTTCTTTGTATTTCGACCTGTAATAGCTCTCGTCAATATCCAACAATTTTAATATTTGGCTTCTCCATTCATCCCTGTATTGCTTGGATAGTTTCTCGCTCATCAGGAATATCAGGTAACACACCCGTATCTTTTCCCTTGCCTTGATTTTTAGTTTATTCTTGCAGGGGTACAGGTTTATATTGGCATAGAAATCCGCTATGGTAATGGCTTCGAACTGTTCCCCGACACAGGTTTCATGAATGGGCGAAAGCTGCTTCATGTCAAAATATTCATGTTGTCCCTCCGGGCTATTCTGTACTTCTTCTTGTTCGTTTTGCTTGACTGGTTCATCCTGCTGTTTTTCTTCCCTATCATTAGGAAGGTACTTTTTTAGGACTTCCATAAAAAGAAGACTTAGGCGGTAAACATTGCCGGAAAGGTTTTCTATATATTGAAAAGCCTCTTTCCTGTCTTGCTTTTGCAGTTCATAAAGTTTATCCAATTCTTTCTTTTCCTTGTCGTATTCAGCCTTGCAGCGTTCATATTCCTTTTCTGCCTGTATTTCTTCTTCGTCCGTATGCTCCCGAAAACCAATGAAATCATATCTGTGGTATGCGTCATTCAAAGGCTCGTGCAACTTGGTGGTAATCTCCAACTGGTCTTTAATTGCAGAATTATGCCTGTCTGCGTAGTGAAAACACACACGCTTTATGACGTCATCATTCAGCGGTTTTGTTTCATAAGCCCGTATATTTTTTTCTATTTCGATTTTCAGACTATTGAGAATCAATGTGTATTGTTCTTTCTGCTTGTCAAGTACCAGTTCAAGGATAGCGGCTTCAAAAGCCTTTGTATCATTGTGCTGCCTGTAAAAGTCGGTGATGAATTTCTGCTTGTCAAAAGAAAAAGCATAATTGGTTACCCAATCATTATATATTCTATTGAGTTCTCCATATTGGGGAATCAGTTTGTTTATTTCTCCTGCCATAGACTTCAATTTTGGGGATTATTGTCCTTGTCAAGGAAAGATGCCAGTTCTTCTTCCACCTCTTCCACACTTGGCAAAGCTGATTTCAAGTTTTCGGGTATAGCCTTGCTCAGTTGATAATCGCTGATGCCTATCGGTTGGTCGTAGCCTGTCAATGCGTATTGTGCTACCACCTCATCTTTTCCTTTGCACAGCAACAGCCCGATAGTCTTGTTGTCATTTTTTCCCCTCAGTTTGTCATCCACCACATTGATGTAGAAATTCAGTTGCCCTGCATACTCCGGTTTGAATGGAGTAGCTTTCAGTTCTACAACAATGTATGCGTGTAGCGGAATAGAATATAGAATCAAGTCGGCAAAGAAATCACTGTTACCTATTTGAAAATGCTTCTGCCGGGCGACAAAGGCAAAACCATTGCCCATTTCCAACAAATAACGGGTAACGTGCTTTACCAGCTGCTCTTCTATGTCCCTTTCGTCTGCCTTTTCTTTCGCTCCAGCCAAATCGAAGATGTACGGGTCTTTCAATAGGTAATTGGCAAGGTCGCTTTGTGGTGCTGGAAGTGTGGCTGTGAAATTGTTTACCTTGTTGTTGTTGATTTGTCTGTTATATAGGTTGTTTTCAATTTGCATTTTCAGCACATTGCTACTCCAGCCCATTTCTACAGCCTGTTTCATATACCAATATCCTATGCCTAACGGTAACGAACCGTTAAGTATGACCATTTGGCTTGCCCAGTTTATTTTGGCAACAGGGGATTTCAGGAAAACTTTTTCTATTTCCCTAATCTCCATCCTGTAAATGGCAGAAACTGTTTTCTCCACATCCTGAATTTGCGCAGGAACTTCCTGCGTAATTTCTAAAGATTGACAATCAGCGGATTGTATTTGCGCAGTAAGTTCCTGCGTAAATTGTCCGTTGTTCAGTTTCAATACTTCATCTGTAACATTCTGTATGCTTGGAACAGACAGCCTTGTGTCTGTATCAATGAAACTTCGTAGCACGTTCAACGGATATGACCGTGCAAATTGGCACATATAAGTAAGGTTACGCTCCGAATAACCTTTCTTTTCGGGGTAATTGAACCGGATAGCCTTTGCCAGTTGCTTGATGATTTTGCTTCCCCAGCCTTGCAAGTTCTGATGATACAGGATATAGTTGCCCATTTTCCAGTAATGGAACAGCATTTGCGCATTGGCTGCGGCAATCAGCCGGACTTGCGCCTGTTCTATTTCCGAACCGACGGCATGAACAAATGCGTCAAAGTCCGTTCTTCCTATATGATATTCTCTGTTATTTTCCATTCTAATGTTTATTGTTGTCGCAAATATAATTCAAATAGCTGATAATCTATGAAACTGATTGATACTTTTATAGTTGGTTAAACTTGTTCATGGCATTTGCCTTAATATCATCCGCTATGTCAATATAGGGTTTCATGGCTTTATAGTCACTGTGCCCCGTCCATTTCATCACGACTTGTGCCGGAATACCGAGAGCCAGCGCATTACAGATGAATGTTCTTCTTCCTGCATGGGTGGTTAATAATGCGTATTTCGGGGTGACTTCATCTATACGTTCATTTCCTTTATAATATGTTTCCCGTACAGGCTCGTTGATTTCAGCCAGTTCCCCCAGTTCTTTCAGATAATCATTCATCTTCTGATTGCTGATAACAGGCAGTGCCATGTGGTTTTCAAAATGGACTTCCTTGTATTTTTCGAGTATGGTTTTACTGTGGTCGTTCAGTTCAATTATCAGGCTGTCTGCCGTTTTGACTGTGGTAACTTCGATGTGGTCGGGTTTCACATCGCTTCTTTTCAGATTACGAACATCTGAATATCGCAGGCTTGTGAAGCAACAGAACAGAAAAACATCCCTGACACGTTCCAGATATTGTTTGTCTTTCGGTATCCGATAATCTTTCAGCCTGTTCAATTCGTCCCAAGTCAGGAATATCACCTTTTTAGAGGTGGTTTTCAATTTGGGCTTGAAAGTGTCGTATGCAATATTCTGATGATGCCCTTTCTTGAAGCTCCAGCGCAGAAACCATTTGAGGAATCCCATCTGTTTGCCGATGGTGCTGTTCCTCATATCCTTTTTGTCACGCAGGAAATTTACATACTCGTTCAAGCCGAACTCGTTGAAGTATTCAAAGGTTACATCTTCCTTGAACTCTTTGAGGTGGTTTTTCACTGCTGAGAATTTCTCGTAGGTGGATGCCGTCCAGTTATTCTGATTGCCACACTCCTTTACAAACTCATCGAATACTTCCCAAAAACTTATTTGTGTTTCTTCCTGCTGCTCTTCGCTGGTGTCTTTCATCCGCAGGTTGAACGCATCCTTTAGCTGTTGGGTGGTCGGTATGGTTTCCTGTACCTCAAACTCCTTGAACACGTTTTGAATCTCGGCATAATATTTCAGCAAGTCCGCATTGATTTCGGATGCGCTTTGTTTTAGTTTGTTGGTGCATCCGTTCTTTACCCGTTGTTTGTCGGCATCCCATTTGGCTACGTCAATCCGGTAGCCTGTTGTAAACTCGATGCGTTGGCTTGCGTATATGACACGCATACGGATGGGTACGTTCTCTACGATTGGCACACCGTTCTTTTTCCGGCTTTCCAATGCAAAAATGATGTTACGTTTGATATTCATAATTGGGTGCGTTTGAAATTCTACACCCAAATATACACCCAATATTTGGAATAGCAAAAGATATTCAGAAAGATTTAGATTTACTCTGCGCTTTAGATAGTATATGATTATCAGTGATTTGCAATTTTATGATATTTCTTGAAAGCATAGGTTGGATGAGCCGAACGCTTGCTCAGGACGCCCGTGGCAGAGATTAGGGATTACGAAGAAATCCCTCTCTCGTTCTTTTCTAGCCGAGCGTAACGAGGTCGGTGCCATCGAATCCCTCTTTTAAGAAATAAGGAGTCCAACTGGACTCCTTATTTCTTTGAGTGTATTCACTTAACTATTTCTCATACATATAAGGCAATGAGGCGTGGATATCTGCACTACTGCTGGCAATATGCAAAATGAATTGTCCTGCCTCAGCTACCCACTGATGTGCCTCTGCATCAAAGAAGGACAACATTTCCGGTGTAATCGTAAATGTCACTTGCTTTGTCTCGCCAGGTTGTAAAGCCACCTTGCAGAAGCCTTTCAACTCCTTCTTAGGACGAATGACTGAGGACTTGCTATCGGATACATAGAGTTGTACCACCTCTTGTCCTGCACGCGCTCCCGTATTGGTGATAGAGACGGTGATTTGATTGCCACTCAAGGTAGCATTGCTATACGCAAATGTCGTATAACTCAAACCAAAACCAAATGGGAAGATAGGTTTGCGTTTAGGAGGATTGATGGTATATTGTATGCCTTGTGATGCATACTTGATAGGGCGACGTGTACCATATAGGTCGGCATAACGGTAACCCACGAAGATATCCTCCAGATAATGCACTTGTTTGTCCACGCCAGGGTATGCAATCTCGCCGTATTGGTGTGCTGGATAGTCCGCCAAGGTAGGTTGGATCGTATATGGCAGTTTGCCGGAAGGATTGACATCACCGAAGATGACATCTGCTACCGCATGACCTGTCTCTGAACCGCTATACCATGCTTGCAGGATAGCCTCCACATCGTTGCACCAAGGCATACCGTGTGCATTGCCCGAGATAGAAACAAAGATGACATGGTCGTTCACCGCAGCAAGAGCCGTGATAAGTTGGTCTTGCGCATAAGGCAACTCGTAATGCAAGCGATCACCATCCTCGCAATCTTGGTTGTGCGCCTTGTTCATACCGCCAACGAAGATTACATAATCCGCCTTCTTAGCTGCCTCTACCGCCTCGGCGGTGAGTTGCTCGGGTGTGCGGTCGTCCTGCAAGGACTGGCCAGTGGTCACACCATTGTATTCTCCACCTATATCACCCACGTATCCGCGTACGTACTGCACGTTAGCCAGCGCGCCAGCGCGCTCTTGGATGCCCTGCAATGGAGAAACCTCGTATTTGGCTTTGAGTGAAGAAGATCCACCACCTACGGTCATCATCTTGATAGCATTCTCGCCTACTACGAGGATGGTAGGGCGTGTATTCAAGGCGATAGGCAAGGTGTTATTTTCATTGCGGAGGAGTACGATACCTTCTCCTGCTATCTTGCGAGCGGCAGCACTATGTGCTTCAGAGCACATGGCACCAAAGGCTTTGTTAGGATTCATCGAAGTACGGAAGATGAGGCGCAAGACATTACGCACTTTTTCATCCAACTCCTTGGTACCTACTTCGCCACTCTGAATCTTTCTCAAGTATGGCAAAGCCAAGTGATAGATATCATACGCGCTGGATGCTCCATCAGACAATCCGTCTGTCCATGTACCGAACTCCAGATCCAATCCATTGGTAATCGCTTGCTCGGTGTTCATCGCGCCACCCCAATCGGAGATCACAGCCGCATCGCTGCCCCATTCCTTGCGCAAGATATCTTGTAGCAAGATAGAGTTGTGGCACGCATATTGACCCTTGTAGAGATTGTATGCACCCATGATAGACCATGATCCGCCCTCCTGCATTGCTGCGCGGAAAGCAGGCAGATAAATCTCGTAGAGGGCGCGGTCAGACAGGTTCACATTCACCCAATGACGATCCACCTCCTGATTGTTGAGGGCATAGTGCTTCACGCAGGTTGCCACGCCTTGCTCCTGCACACCTTTTACGTATGGCACCACCATCTTAGATGCCAAGTATGGGTCTTCGCCCATGTACTCGAAGTTGCGACCATTGAGTGGAGTGCGATAGATATTCACACCAGGACCGAGTAGCACGTCCTTATTACGGTAACGTGCCTCCTCACCAATGCTCACACCATATAGGTAGGACATATCCGTATTCCATGTAGCAGCCAAGCAGGTGAGTGCTGGGAAAGCGATACAGGAGTCATTGGTCCAACCGGCTTGATTCCACTCGTCCCATAATACTTCTGGACGAATACCGTGAGGGCCATCCGTACACCAGATACCTGGGATACCCAAGCGAGCTACACCTGGAGAGGAGAATTTAGACTGTGCGTGAATGACTGCTATTTTCTCTTGCAGGGTCATACGAGAGAGCGCGTCCTCAATACGATCTTCGATTGGAGCTTTGGTGTCCAAATACACTTGTCCGATCATAGGCAAACATACCAAAGAAAGGACAAAACATAATGATAATAGTTTCTTCATAGTAATCAATATATAAATAATAGAAATGTAGAGCGGTAGTCAGCCGCTCTACACTATATATAGATGGATTATTTCACTACTGCGCCCAATGCGTTGTAGCGTACGCCATCGCGAATGATAAACATTTGACCATTCTCAATCACTTTCTTTGTTGTAGTAGGTACAACAACGTTTTCTACGTCAGTAGTTTCTGAAGAAATAGTAATTTTAACAACTACGTTTTCATAATCAACCACCAAACGGATAGTACAATCTGTAAATACAGCCTTGTTATCTACAGCATTGATATCGCTACCCTTGAGTGCGCAGGTGTACTCTTTGTTAACCTCCCATACGGCTTCTTCACTTGGAGCACCAAATTCTACAGCCCAGTTGCCATAAACCACTTTAAAGCGATTACCAAACTCAGCAGCCAACAACTCGTAGGTATTCTCCTCGCCCTCTACTGGAGTAAAACGTTGTTCTGGGTTGCAGTTCCAACCTAATTTTTCACCAGGAAGGTGCCAATCAGCTTTCATCAATTGGAATGTGCCAGAAACAAGTGTCAATACCATGTCACCGTTATCTTTCACCTCAAGGGTAAGAACAGCGTTGGTATAACTACCAAATGGATTCGCCAATGCCAAGTTCTCAGGATCCTTGCCATCCAATTTTCCACTCATTACATAAGGTACGCCTAATGCAAGACCGCCACCAGTCTCACGGTTGGTTGCCCATTGCTCATCCCAAGCGCGGTCCTTGATAATCTTGAAGGTACCACTCAAGTCAGGTACATTAGCGGTCAATACGCCGTTAACTTCCTCAAATTGGATAGCGTCAGGAAGACTCCAATTGTTGGTGAATCCACCAATGATTTGATAAGTGGTAGGGCCAGCAGCATAATCGTAAAGAGTACCTGCAACGAGGTTGATTACAATAGCATCAGGATTGGAAACATCCAATGTAAGCGTTGCATTTTTGTAGCGTGGTTTCTCAAATCCAGAGTTCTCTGGCATAAGAATTGCAGCATCAGCAGGAGCGTTTCCTTCTTCTTCATCAGTGTCGACGCACTTTACTAAAGTGTAAGGAGTGTTCATAGCCACACCTTGGCCAGCAGCAGCTGCACCATGTTGTGGATGCCAACCACCATTTTCAGTTACTTTGAACTCGCCATAGAGGTCAGCCACCTCAAGAGTGAGAACACCGTCTACTTTAACGAACTTGAAGGCCTCGTTGTTGTTGCTCCAACCATTTGCTTCACCGGCAAAGTAGTAATCAGTAGCATGAACAGCCACCATAGCTGTCAAAGCAACGAAAAGAGAAAAAATCTTTTTCATAATACATTAATTTAAAATTGGTTAATAATTAGTTATTTGTTGTGAATTGTCACACAATTCATTGTTTGTGCATAATTCGTTATATCGCCACCTAGTAGTGGGCAATATATCTCCAAGCTAGAGCGTAACATTTTGCCTCTTGCCAATGCGCGCACCTCCCTTTCGGTCATCGCCGCACGGTAGAACAGCACCTGATGGATATTACTTCCCTCAATAATGATCGTACCGACCGCCTTGTCTATTCCTTCACGTGCAGCCACCAGTTGACCGTTGGCATATTGCCACAACTTTTGTTGTGCTGCCGAATAGACCTCTGTATAGATGGTATCTGCGCTCGTATAGCTCAGCGTGTATGACTGCACTCGTCCCTCTGGCACGAAGCTCACGCCTACCACACCATTCTCATCGCCTTGTGTAGGGATATACTCTGGCATCGGTTTGCCTGCTTGCAGGGCCTCCCACATTGTCAGTGGAAAAGCCGAAGCCATCGCCTCGTGGCCCTCTTGATTAGGGTGGTAGATATCCGATCCATTCCACAAATGCGATGCCCATTTGCCTGTACCATCATCGATAGTACCAAACACATTGATGGTAGGTACATCCCACTGCTGCACCTCTAGATTGACATCGCAGAGGTCCTCATAGTCCACCATATTGAAGTCGGCGCGTGGATAGTTGTTGGTGACAATAACTGTTCTGCCTTGCTCTTGCAACATACGGATCAGGCGTGGCATGTTCTCGCGATAGGATAATACAGCGCGTGTACCTTTCTCGTGCAGTCCTTCGTTGCCAAGACTGATGCCAATGACCACATATTTGGCCTCTACGGGTGTCATATCACGGTCGAATCGGGCAAACAGGTCATAGGTGTTGTTGCCATCGATAGAGATATTCACGATTTCCCATCCTGCAGGCAGGTTTTCGGTCACTTGGGCAGCGTAGCCGTGGAGCTCTTCAGCGCCTACACCTCTACACACCGAGGAACCGAAGAAGCAGATGCGCTGCTCCGCTGGTGACTTGCATGCAGTCAGTAGCATGCAAGTCACCAATAGCAGTGCAGGGATAAGATATGTTCGCCAATGCGTTCTCATACTAGATTATAGGATGCAAGAGGTGATACTCTCAGCAGGTAACTGAATCTCAAAGTGTTTGCCATTGTGCTCAATAAAGAATGACATACCCTCTGAATTCTCATTCAGGAGTACCAAACCATAGGTGCCATCAGGGTTCTCTGATGCTACAGCTGACAAACCTGTAGGGAGATAACCCGAGGTGCCAATACGTGTGGAACCTGGCTTGAGGGACTTGCTAAGGTGACCAATCACATAGTAGTGACTGCGCTTGGTGAGGGTAGTATAATCCTTTGAAGAAATATCCACCGAACCATAGCAAGTAGCGCAAGCACCAGGACCACCGTGAGGGCCTCCGTTTTCGTCCAACGTGAAGTTCCAAACGATGACCGCTTTACACCAGCGTGTAACGGTACCAATGCAAGTATTCTTCATCTCAGACATCAATGACTGACCAAAACTTTGGTAGTTCCATGTGCCGATGGATTGCTCGGTGAAATAAAGGTTCTTCTCTGGAGCTTGTTTGTGGATATTATCCAATTCTACGGGGCTACCGCCGTAGCTGTGATAAGCCGCACCATCGATATACTGACTAGCCTCTGGATCTGCATAAATCTTGATAGGATATTGCAATTGATCTTTCTTGCCATCATAATTGTAGTTGTGGTCAAAGCAGATAATCTTGGCATTAATGCCCTCGCGCTTGAATACTGGTCCGAGAGCCATCTTAATAAAGTCGCGCTCTTGATCCCAAGGCATATACAGCGACATCGAGTTACCCCAGTTGAGTGGCTCGTTTTGTGGTGTCACACTGGTGATATGGACGCCCTCTGCCTCAAAGGCCTTGATCCACTTCACGAAGTACATGGCGTAATCTTGATAGTAGTCAGGATTGAGATAGCCACCTACCCATTTGTTGGAACCTGTATAGGCTTTTTTGCTGTGTATATCATCCACTTTCATCCAAATAGGGCAACTCCAAGGTGTACCCATTACTTTTAGGTCAGGGTTGATAGCCAAGATCTCTTTTAGCACAGGGATGATATAATCCACTTCGTCCGATGTAAGACCAAAATTCTCAATACCCTTTGTATCACAGCAAGTGTAGTCATAATTGCTGCGGGAGTTGAAATCGCTACCGCCAATTGGTACACGTACATAGCCATATCCCATACCTTTTTCAGGTGAGAATGTTTCTACCAATAATTTTTGACGGCGATCTGCAGGCATCTGCATAAGGTTGAAGGCTGCTGCACCCGTGATAGCGGCGCCAAAGCCATCAAACTCTTGGTAACGAACCTTAGGATTGAGTGTCAGCGTACGCTCAGGCGACATGTTCAACCCCTCTGCATAATCCTTACCTATAGCCACAAATCCCATCGTACCATCTGCAGTTGTGACATAGGTCATAACATCGCGTTCAGGGACAGAAACTGACGTGGAATCTCCGTTAGGTGTTTTATCATTCGGATTTTCTACTGGAGTATTGCAGCCGAGCAATACGGCCGCAATACCTATAAATAACACATTATTCACTGTTCTCATTGTTTTGGAGATTTATCGTATTTTCTCGTAAGTGGTGGTAAATTTATTTTGATCAAGAGTGATGCGGTAGATGCCCTCAAATTCCTCTTGAGTAGCTGCAATCCAGTTGCCTGCTTCTGCTACGTCACCATTAATCTTAATGATGCCCTCTGGACCTACACCTTGGATAGGCAGACCTATTTGCTCATAGTTACCACCTACTTCTTCGCCGCCCCAACCTTTTTGATGGAAGAACTTGAAGTTGAGTGAACCATACGTTTCAAAGTCGGCATTCACACCATTCTTGAGGTATGCGGTGAATTGATATACCTTAGGTGCTACTGTGCGGCATGCGATGTATTGTCCCAAGTTATCAAAGCCCCAACCACCTTGTGTCTTAGGCTCTGCTACTGGCAGACCAAAGCCTACACCAGTCATCCACATCACGTTAGGATAAACTGCATCCTTCAGTGGCTCGACTACGATATAATCCTCTGCAGGTAGATAATATACATCGTACATACCTTTCTCGCCCAAGAACTTCACTACGTTGCCGTTTGCAACCTCCATGTAGTCCAAGTTGTATGCGGTAGCCATGTTAGCCACACCACTGACTGTCACTTCCATCGTTGGATCAAAGAAGATCTTCGCATAGCGATAGGTCTTGCCTGCCACTTCAGCCAAGTCAACATTCACATCCAACGCCGAAACAGGTTGTGCTACTTTACCGCTAAAGTACAATTCAAAGGTCAAAGGATTGAAATGGATGGTATCGATACTCTCTATATTGTCATTTGCCAATTGAATAGGAGTAGCCTCACCAGCATTGAATTGCTCTTCTGTAATCAAAGACAATCTACCATTCAACATGCCCAATACAGGTTTTGCCCAATTGATACGACCAAACTTGGTGCCTTCAACAGCCAACAGACATTCAATCGATTTTGGATAACCCAAATTTTCAGCAACGAACTTCTCACCATCCCAAGTCATTTGCTTACCTTTTCCTAATGGTTTGTAATCAATTGTTGGAGGCATCACGTACATCGTTTCCAATGCGGGACGATGACCTATACAGTCATTCAAGATCAGGTCTTTTGTAGTTCCTTCCACATTAGTGGCAGTTAAATATACTTTTACGGGTTCTCCCTCTGGCATATTTGGACCAAATGGAACAGCGTAGGTGAAAATCTTCTTGAACATTAAATCCGGAGTACGAACTTCTTCGCTAGCAATCACATTCATACCCACGATTACTTTAATTGTCAAAGTGGACAACGGAGTTTCTTTTTCGGTGATAGTTACTTCAAATGAAATGCTATCACTACCAAAATTTACTTCCTTTGTCAGCATATTTGCCTCCATCTGTGGGTCACCTTTTGGGAATACCTCACGGAAGGAGTCGGGTTGACAAGCGGTATAGCCTATTGCGATTAACGCAAGGAATAGGATTTGAAATATACGTTTCATATTCTGTTGATTATTTGCAGATTAGTACTCAAATTAATAACCATCGTTCTGAACTAGATTAGAATTTTTGTCCAAGGCTGTTTGTGGAATAGGCATGAGTTTGTGTGCCTCCACGAATGGACGAGCCTGTGGCAAACGACCTTCGTCGCGTGAGTTGATGCCGTTCATCACCTCCATCAACTTGCCAAAACGAATCAAGTCAAACAGACGTTGACCTTCCAGTGCCAACTCTAAGCGGCGCTCATGCAAAATAGCATCCAGCACTGCCTCTTGACTACCCATTTGGGATGCAGACAGATCAGCCAATTTTGCACGTTTGCGAATCGTATTTACCAAAGATACAGCACCACTCAAATCTCCTTTGTGAGCCAATGCCTCAGCCTTGAGCAACCAGATATCAGCGCCACGCAGCTTGATGACACTATTGTATGCCGAACGACATTTGTACATAAATGGATAGTTATCAGAAGGATAGTAATTGCTCCATGCACACTCGTAATATACGATAGTTTGGTTGCAACGTACCGTGTCGCCTTCTTTCTCGAAAGTGCGGATTAGGTCACGACTTGGGGTGATCCATTTTGCCCAGGTAAAGGACTCCTCCCAGTTCGATAGGTTGCGACCAAACATCCATGTCACCCAGTTGCCGCTAGCTGCGGTATATTGTGCCTCCAAAATGGTTTCTTTGTTATTACGAGTCGCATCACCCAAGGTCTCATCGTACTTCCAAAGATCTGCATAGTTATCAGCCAATGCGATACCATCAGCAAACACCTTATCGCTATACTCAATCACCTTATCCCATTCGCCTAACTCTGCATACAATTTGGCCAACAACGCATGTGCTACGGTCTTGCTGAGTACGCGCTTGTCATTTTGATTCAAAGCAGGAGCATAAGGAATTGCCTCGGTCAAGTCCTTGATTACTTGTTTGTAAGCAGAGTCTTGTGTCACAGGCATTGGGAAGTAGATAGGATATACTTCCTCAATATTATCAGCTGTGATATCTGGCGCCTCGGTCAGGTTCAGCGGAATGTTTCCAAACCAGTGTGCCAAGTCAAACAGCATCATGCCGCGGAAAATCTTAGCTTCTGCTTTCCATTGTTCACGTTCAGCTTGTGTAAATGTGGGGTCAGGTACCAGGTCTATATTTGAAATGATCACATTGGCTTGTGCGATATCTTCCAAATAGCGATCCCAGTCGCGTGCAATATCGGGGTTGGATGCATCCAAGGCATTGGTCTCTACAGGAACCACCTCTGCACCCGTAGTACCAGCATATGCGTTATCCGTACGCGCTTCGCCGAAGAGTAGATAATCGAGATACCAATGCTCTTGACGATCACGCATGATGTTGTACAGGTTCTCGTACACAGCCATCATGGCTGCACGGTCTTTAAATTTGATGCGGGTGGTATCGCTGGTGGAGGTTCCCAAGTTTAGTTCTGACTGATCGGAAATAGGTTCCATATTCAGATCACAAGATGCGAGGGCAATGCCCAACACGACACCTATTATATATACATACTTTTTCATATTCGTTCTTTTTATTTACGTTCAACCATCAAAATGCAATATTTACACCTAATACGAAACTGCGCGTTTGTGGATATGTACCATAGTCCAAACCTTGTACAGTTCCGGAATTACCATATTGGTTTACCTCTGGGTCCATACCCAAGTACTTGGTCAATGTAAAGAGGTTTTGAGCTGAGAAGTAAGGTTGCAGACGAGTCATACCCAACTTCTTCATCCAATTGCCAGAGAACTCGTAACCAATAGTCAGGTCTTTCAAACGAATATAACTACCATCTTCCACAAAGTAGTCGCTGACCTTCATGTCGAAACCTGCTTTTGGAATGCTAGTAATCATACCAGGACGGCGCCATCTATCCAATACGCGAGTTGATTGGTTCTTTGCATCGTACATACCCTCTGTCTCGATACGGCTCGCATTGAAAATATCATTGCCATATGAACCTTGTAGCAAGAAGCTAACTGTCACACCATAGAATTGGAAGGTGTTGGTCATACCAAAAGTGAAATCAGGGTTAGGATCGCCCATATAGGTGCGGTCATTAGCAGTAACCTCACCATCGTTGTTGGTATCTAAATAGATCAGTTCACCTGTTTCTGGATCCACACCGCCGGTCTTGTAACCATAGAAGGAGCCGAGAGGCATACCTGGAGTGTTACGAACGCAGTAATCTGCCAATACGTCGGTCACCTTTGCATCGTAATATACTTGGCTGGTGGCCAATTTCTCTAGACGGTTCTTG
Organism: Bacteroidaceae bacterium; assembly: GCA_017558255.1. Lineage (GTDB taxonomy): Bacteria > Bacteroidota > Bacteroidia > Bacteroidales > Bacteroidaceae > Physcousia. Next base: position 3,091 of record JAFYVX010000031.1, on the reverse strand, counting down.
TTGTGCGAGATATTGAGTTGCGTATCCCACTTGAAATTCTTCTTCACGAAGTTGTGCGATGTGACAGTGAACTCCACACCCATATTGCTCATCTCACCCTCGTTGCGTTGGATAGATGATACAGCAGCTGAACCTGCTGGCAGTGATACCCACATCAGCATATCGGTGGTGTATTTGTAGTACCAATCGAAGTTCAGAGTCAAACGGTTCTTGAGCATGGTCCAGTCTAAACCTACATTGGTTTGTGTGGTACGCTCCCATGTCAAATCGGTATTACGGAGTGATGATTGGCTGAAGGTTGGCACTGCATGCTCTTTGCCCGTCTCCCACCAGTTTTGACGATTGATGCTGTAGCGCTCCAGGTATGCATAGTCGCCGATACCGCCTTGGTTACCGGTTTGTCCCCAACCGCCACGGAGCTTCAAATCATCAATCCACTCTACATCCTCCATCCATGGCTCGCCACTGATACGCCATGCTGCACTCACTGATGGGAAGTATGCCCAACGATGACCTGGTGCCAAACGTGACGAACCATCGGCACGCATATTAGCAGAAATCAAATAACGTGACTCATAGTTATAACTCACGCGCGCGAAACCTGACATGATAGCCCATTCGCTTGCTGTGGTATTGGTACTTCCTGGATCGATCTTATTGGCTGCATTCAGCGTTTGAATCGTACCATCTGCAAAGTGGCTACCTGCGATGTACGACTGTGTCCACATAGAGTGGGTATAAGAACTACCTATCATCATATCCAGATTGTGACCATTCAAATTGGTAGTGTAGTTCAACACATTATCCCATACTGTCACGAGGTCGGTGCTGCGTGTGTCGCTGGCCTCACCATATTGGTTGCGTCCCCATGATGTCTTGTGTGGGTCGAGGAACGAAGTTGAATTGTTCATTCTCAAGTCCTCGGTAAAGGTTGTAGTAAACTTCAACGAGTGGTTATACTCATCACCGCGGTTAAATTTCTTTGTATCATACAGCGTCACAATACCTTTACCTGTTGCCAACAAACGGTGTTGCTTGCTATATTGGTTTTTATAACGCTCGATATTCTCCAATGGGTGGGTGATATTGCTCACACCATAAAAGTTGGTATAGTAGTAATCAGGATTCTCAGGGTCGTAGATAGGTGCGTAGGTTGGGGTGTTGATAACCGACAATACCAAACCACCACGGTTAGCACCAGTACCCGATGATATAGTACCTTGGTTCTCGCTATAACCATATGCTACGTTTGTACCGATATTCAACCATTTGGTTACTTCAGCATCTAATGAAGTGCGGAAGTTGTAGCGTTGATATTTGGTGGTAGGAATGATACCTACTTCATTGGTATAACCACCTGACATATAGTAGTTCACACGCTCTGTGCCACCGCTCACCGACAGTTGGTAGTTTTGTGTCGAACCAGTCTTGTAGGTCTCGTCAAACCAGTTGGTCTCATCCTTCAATCCGTCTGGCAATACCACGTTCGAACCCAAATCGCTTAGATATTCGCGATATTGCTCATAGTTCAAACTCTCCATGCGTTTTGCCACTTGTGTCCAACCACCATACATAGAGAAGGTTACATTCATTTTCTCTTTGTTGGCTGCACCTGCTTTGGTGGTGATCATAATGACACCATTGGCAGCACGCGAACCGTAGATAGCCGCAGACGAAGCATCCTTTAAGATCTGCATGGTCTCAATGTCGTTTGGTGCGAGGAAGTCAATATCGGTCATTGGCACACCGTCCACCACATAGAGTGGGTCGTTGCTACCATTCATAGAGGTCGTACCGCGTACGCGCACTACCATGCCAGCACCTGGTTGACCGCTTGGTTTCACTACGGTCACACCCGCAGCCTTACCTTGCATTGCTTGAGCAGCAGAGGTAATAGGGCGTTTCTCCAAGTCCTCGGTATCAACCGACGAGATAGAGGTGGTTACATCTTTTCGCTTCTGTGTACCATAACCGATCACCACTACTTCTTCCAGTAGCTCTTGATCTTCGCGAAGCACAACTACCATGTCTTGAGCCGCGCGAACTTCTTGGTTTTGATAACCTACATACGAAACGAGCAATACGACATCCTTCTCCACGGTCAATACAAAATTGCCATCGAAATCGGTAATCGTACCATTGCTTGTGCCTTTTTCCAAGACGCTTGCTCCAATTAGGGGTTCTCCGTTAGCATCTTGCACCTTACCCGTTATCGTTTCGGGAGCTGCCATAACTGTGATGCTAAACATTAACATTACACTGACTGTGAATGTCTTGAGTAGACCACGAAGGCCTTTCTCTGTGTGTTTGTTCATCATAATTTTGTTTTTTATTGTTGGTTAGTCTTTAAGGATTTGTCCCCGATCACTTCGCTAGAATAGTCCAAAAGATTCTGTTGTGCTAGCGAGGACATTTGTATTTACTATCATGCGATGATAGTGATACATTTTCGACTGCAAAGTTACTACAATAAATTGGTTGTTACAAGAATTTGTAGGTTCTAAGTGTCTTAAAAGTGGATGTAAAAAAACAATATATTCTTATTATCAGTGAGTTGTAAAAAAATACGCTGTAATAAAAGTGGATTAAAAGTAATAAAAATAATGACTATATTACTCATTTTTTTTTGAAAAGTTGTTTTTTTTTACTACCTTTGTGGCGTTTTTTAATCACTTTGCACGAATATGATCTCAGCATTTATCGGACGAGTTCGCCTTGTTTGCCTGATTTGTAGCATCCACTTTGCTGCCGCGATGTACGCTGCTAGACCTAATGCTACGACTGTCCTAGATTCATTGTTAAATATCTATGATACCGAAATAGAATCTGCCGAGTCTTATACAGAGGAACGACGCAATTATATCGATTCATTAAAGTCGAGTATCAATATGACTTTGCCAGAATCTCAAATCATAATCGGCAAATTATATATCCCTTATCAATGCGATTCTGCATTATTTTACTTGTCTCAAGCAGCTAATGCAGCGGAGCAGATCAGTGCAAAAGAAGCAAAACTCTACCTCATCTATCTCTTGGCCTCAATAGGATATTACAACGAAGGATTTATATTATGTAATAGCCTTCATCCATT
>JAFYVX010000030.1 GCA_017558255.1 Bacteroidaceae bacterium | reverse complement strand
CTTTTACTTACTTTAATTTAGGTCCTTAGTTATTATACTCTTCTTCTCTTGGGAGGACGGCAACCGTTGTGAGGAAGGGGAGTAACGTCGATAATCTCGATTACCTCAATACCTGCACCGTGAATGGTACGGATTGCAGACTCGCGGCCGTTACCGGGACCCTTAACGTATGCCTTAACCTTGCGCAGACCCAAATCGTAAGCGATCTTTGCACAATCCTGTGCTGCCATCTGGGCGGCGTAAGGAGTATTCTTCTTACTGCCACGGAAACCCATCTTGCCGGCAGAAGACCAAGAGATAACCTGACCTTCGCTGTTAGCCAAAGACACGATGATATTATTGAAGGAACTGTGAACATGCAGCTGACCGAGAGCGTCAACCTTCACATTTCTTTTCTTAGCTGCAACTGTTTTCTTTGCCATATCAATTATTATTACTTAGTAGCCTTTTTCTTGTTAGCAACGGTCTTCTTCTTACCCTTACGTGTACGAGCGTTGTTCTTTGTGCTCTGACCACGAACGGGAAGACCATGACGATGACGAACGCCACGATAGCAACCAATATCCATCAGTCGCTTGATGTTCAGAGAGATTTCACTGCGGAGGTCGCCTTCTACCTTGTACTCGGCAGCAATCACCTCACGGATCTTACCAGCCTCGTCGTCGGTCCAGTCACAAACCTTCTTGTCCTTGTCGACACCAGCCTTCTCCAAAATCTTGGCTGAGCTACTACGACCTATACCATAAACATAGGTCAAAGCGATTTCGCCTCTCTTGTTCTGAGGCAAATCTACACCAACAATTCTAATTGCCATATACTATTTTTCTTTTTTGCAATAAATTAACCCTGACGTGTCTTGAACTTAGGGTTCTTCTTGTTAATAACATACAAACGACCCTTGCGACGGACAATCTTGCAATCAGGGGTACGTTTCTTCAATGAAGCTCTTGTTTTCATATTTAATGTCTATTATTTGTATCTAAATACGATGCGACCCTTCGTCAAGTCATATGGACTCATTTCCACCTTGACCTTATCACCGGGAAGGATCTTGATGTAGTGCATTCTCATCTTGCCACTGATGGTGCAAAGAATCTGTGCACCTATCTTGTCCAGCTCAACACGGAAGTTGGCATTGGAGAGGGCTTCTACTACTACACCATCCTGTTCTATTACTGCCTGTTTTGCCATTACTTTACAGCTCTGTTGTTAATATTGATTCTCTATCTTTTCTATCTCCTCGAACGTAGAGAGGATTTCCGGTTTACCATGATGTATTGCGATCGTATGCTCGTAGTGAGCTGCCCAACCGCCATCGCGGGTCTTGATGGTCCACTTGTCAGGCATCATCCATATTTCACGACTTCCCTGAACAATCATCGGTTCAATGGCTATGCACAAACCGTTCTTCAGTTGCTTGCCGTTACCAGGCTTGCCATAATTGGGGACCTGGGGATCCTCGTGCATGTCCTTTCCTATGCCGTGACCAACGAACTCCCTTATAACTCCGAAACCTTGTTCCTCACAATGCTTCTGGACGGAATAACCGATATCTCCGATTCTCTTACCGGCATATGCGGCTTCTATACCTTTATATAAGGACTCCTTGGTAATACGCAGGAGGCGGTTAACCTCCTCGCTTACTTCTCCGACACGGAAAGTGTAACAGGAATCACCGTTAAACCCATTCAAGAGTGCTCCGCAATCCACGGAAACGATGTCACCATCCTTGAGAGGCTCGTCGCTGGGTATACCATGCACCACCTGGTCATTGACCGAAGTGCAGAGACTTGCCGGGAAATCCCCACCGTAGGGGTTGGGGAATCCCAGGAAAGTTGGTATCGCTCCATGGTCGCGTATAAACTCTTCAGCCACCTTGTCCAACTGCTTTGTGGTAACACCCGGCTTTATGAGCCTGCCGACCTCTGTCAGCGTTTGTGATACCAGTTGGTTGACAGCACGCATCAAATCAATCTCATCCTCAGTCTTTAGAAATACCATCTTAGAGAATCTCTAAAATTACTGAGCCATTCCGTTGCGGCCATGAATGCGACCGCTGCTCAACAGACCATCATAGTGTCTCATCAACAAATGACTTTCAATCTGCTGCAATGTATCGAGAACTACACCTACCAGAATCAGCAAGCTTGTACCTCCGAAGAACTGTGCGAATTCCTGTGAAACATTGAGAAGACCTGCAAATGCGGGCATACAAGCAATGAGAGCCAGGAAAATAGAACCGGGGAATACCAAACGAGACATTATCTGATCAAGGTACTCTGCTGTATCATGTCCGGGACGGACACCGGGAATGAAACCGTTGTTGCGCTTCATATCCTCAGCCATCTGAACAGGGTTCATTGTGATAGCGGTATAGAAATATGTGAATGCTATAATCAAGGCAGCAAACAACAGATTATACCACAGGCCTGTCTGATCGCTAAGCGCTATCAAGGCAGCAGAAGGATTCTCGCCTCCGCTAACCATCTGCAAGAATGTCACGGGAATGAACATAATTGCCTGCGCAAAGATAATGGGCATTACATTAGCAGCAAAAACCTTGAGAGGGATGTACTGACGTGAGCCTCCGATCTGCTGACCAGCATAGACACGCTTTGCATACTGAACAGGAACTCTGCGTGTACCCTGAACCAACAGGATAGAAGCACAGATTACAGCCATGAGAATAACCAGTTCAAGAGCGAACATAATAAGACCGCCGCCATTAAGGTTATTCAGACGGGCAACAAGTTCCTGACCGAATGCCTGGGGAAGACGAGCAATAATACCGAGCATGATAATCAGTGAAACACCATTACCGATACCCTTGTCAGTAATACGCTCACCCAACCAAAGGATGAACATGCTACCTGCTGCAAGAATGATGGTGCTGGATACGATGAACAAAGTCCAATCCAACTCAGGATTCAATGCACCAGGAGTCTGGATGCGAAGGTTAATCAGATATGAGGGAGCCTGGAACAACAGAATGAGAATTGTCAGCCAACGAGTGTACTGATTCATCTTTCTGCGACCACTCTCACCCTCACGCTGCATCTTCTGGAAATGAGGTACAACAAATGCAAACAGCTGAATGACGATTGAAGCCGAAATGTAGGGCATGATTCCCAATGCAAAGATAGATGCATTGGAGAACGCACCACCAGAGAACATATTCAACAGAGACATCAAACCTGTGCTGGTCTGCTCATGCAACTGGGTCAAGGCAGTGGGATTGATACCGGGAAGTACAACGAATGAACCAAAACGGTATACAGCAGCCAAGGCCAGGGTGAAGAGGATCCTGTTTCTCAGGTCCTCTACACTCCATATGTTCTTTAAGGTTTCAATAAACTTTTTCATTCTGTTTACAGTTTAGTAGCAGTACCACCAGCAGCTACGATAGCTGCCTCAGCAGACTTAGAGAAGGCGTTAGCAGTAACCTCAACCTTTGCACTGAGAGTGCCATTGCCGAGGATCTTGATGAGCTGGCCAGCCTTAGCGAAACCAGCTGCAACGATCTCAGCAGCACCGATAGTGGTAATACCCTTCTCGGCCATAGTCTGCAGAGTGCAGAGATTTACTGCCTGATACTCTACGTGATTGATATTCTTGAAGCCGAACTTGGGCAAACGACGCTGCAAAGGCATCTGACCACCCTCGAAACCGATCTTCTTCTTGTAACCGGAACGAGCCTTGGCACCCTTGTGACCACGGGTAGAAGTACCACCCAAACCACTACCGGGACCGCGACCAATTCGACGCTCGCTGTGAGTAGAGCCTTCAGCGGGCTTCAATGTATTTAACTTCATAACGTTTTCAGTTTTTGAATTGAATAAAACTTGAATTAGTCAATAACCTTCACCAAGTGATGAACAGTCTGAATCAAACCGCGAGTGCTGGCGTTGTCCTGCAGCTCAACAATCTGGTTCAACTTCTTCAGGCCCATAGTATCCAGGGTTGCCTTCTGGCGCTTAGGAGCATGGATACGGCTCTTGACTTGCTGTACTTTAATAGTTGCCATAATACGTTTCTCCTTTACTAAGTTTAACCACGGAATACTTTCTCCATGCTGACACCACGGCTCTGAGCCACCTGGCGAGCATCGCGCATGCTAGCAAGAGCAGCGATAGTAGCCTTTACCAAGTTGTGAGGGTTAGAAGAACCCTTAGACTTAGCCAGACAGTCAGTTACACCAACACTCTCCAGAACGGCACGCATAGCACCACCGGCAACAACACCGGTACCGTGGCTTGCAGGCATGATGAGAACGTCAGCACCACCGAACTTGGCAGCAGCCTCGTGAGGTACGGTACCCTTGAGAACGGGAACCTGAACAAGATTCTTCTTGGCAGCCTCTACGCCCTTGGCAATAGCAGCAGTTACTTCACCAGCCTTACCCAGACCCCAGCCAATTACGCCGTTCTCGTTACCTACAACGACAATTGCACTGAAGGTGAATGTACGACCACCCTTGGTAACCTTAGTAACGCGGTTGATAGCAACCAAACGGTCCTTCAATTCCTCGCTATTGATATTAATGTTCTTAATTGCCATAATCTTAATTAGAATTTAAGTCCACCGTTACGTGCAGCATCAGCCACTTCCTTTACTCTACCATGGTACAGATAACCGTTACGGTCAAACACAACAGTTGTGATGCCAGCCTCGAGTGCCTTCTTGGCAATCAGCTCGCCAACCTTAGCAGCTTGCTCCTTCTTGGGACAAGCCTCCATACCGAGGCTGCTTGCGCTTGCCAGAGTGGTACCGGTCAGGTCGTTGATGATCTGTACATAAATCTGCTTGTTGCTGCGGAATACGCTCATACGAGGACGTGCGGCAGTACCAGAGATCTTGTTACGAACTCTATATTTGATCTTAATTCGTCTTTCTATTTTGTTTGTCATAATCTTACAGTTTTAAAGATTTACTTTGAACCTGCTGACTTACCAGACTTTCTGCGAACGACCTCACCAGCGAAGAGGACACCCTTGCCCTTGTAAGGTTCGGGCTTGCGGAAAGAACGAATTTTTGCACACACCTGACCGAGCAACTGCTTGTCGCAAGACTCCAGGATGATCAGAGGATTCTGGTTTCTCTCAGACTTGGTCTCTACCTTAATCTCAGAAGGCAACTGAATGAAGATGCTGTGAGTGAAACCCAAAGACAACTCAATGAGGTTGCCCTGGTTGCTAACACGGAAACCGACACCTACAAGCTCCAGAGTCTTCTTGTAACCCTCGCTTACGCCAACAACCATGTTGTTAACCAGTGAACGGTACAGACCGTGGAAAGCCTGCTTCTGCTTGTTGTCGATATCAGCAGCCTCGTCAATCTCAAATGTGATTTCTGATCCAGAAATATTCACCAGGATAGAGGGATTGATAGCCTGGCTCATCTCACCCTTGGGACCCTTAACACTAACAACGTTGTCGTTGTAGCTAACGGTAACACCAGCAGGGATAGTAATGGGCAATTTACCTATTCTTGACATTGCTAAATCCTCCTATTAATATACGTAACAAAGAACCTCGCCACCGATCTTGAGCTCAGCAGCCTCCTTGTTAGTCATTACACCCTTGGATGTGGATATGATAGCAATACCCAGTCCGTTAATAACACGAGGCATATCCTTGTAGCCAGTGTACTTACGCATACCGGGAGTTGAAATACGAATCAACTTCTTGATAGCGTTCTGACGAGTCTGCTCGTCGTACTTCAAGGCTACCTTGATTGTACCCTGAGGGCCATCCTCAATGAACTTGTAGTTCAGAATGTAACCCTTCTCGAAGAGAATCTTGGTGATTTCCTTCTTCAAATTTGACGCAGGACACTCAACAACACGGTGCTTGGCCTGGATTGCATTACGCAAGCGCGTCAAATAATCTGCAATTGGATCTGTCATTTTTTTTAAAGGTTTTAATTAATCGGGACTATCCCGACAATATTAAAAGATAATTATATGTTTCTTGACGCGCCCTTAAAAGGACCCGTCAAGAATTTCTTACCAGCTTGCCTTCTTAACGCCGGGAATCAAACCTGCAGAAGCCATCTCGCGGAACTGTATACGGCTGATGCCGAACATACGGATATAACCCTTGGGACGACCTGTAATCTTGCAACGATTGTGCAGGCGGATGGGATTAGCGTTGCGAGGAATTGCCTGGAGCTTCTGAGCTGCCTCGAAAGCATCAACGGGATCTGTGTTGGGATTGTTGATAATCTTCTTCAGAGCAGCACGCTTTTCAGCATACTTAGCTACCATCTTTGCACGCTTTACCTCGCGAGCCTTCATTGATTCTTTTGCCATAACTCTATGTTAGTTTTTAGCGTTCTTAAAGGGAAGACCGAACTCCTTCAGCAGAGCATAACCCTCTTCGTCGGTCTTTGCTGTGGTTACAAAAGTGATGTTCATACCCAGGATGCGGTCGATTGCGTCGATGTTGATCTCAGGGAAGATGATCTGCTCCTGAATACCGAGGGTATAGTTACCACGACCATCAAACTTGCTTTCGATACCCTTGAAGTCACGGATACGGGGCAGAGCCACACGAACCAACTTCTCAAGGAACTCATACATGCGCTCACGACGCAGAGTTACCATAACACCGATGGGCATCTTCTTACGCAACTTGAACTGAGCAACGTCCTTCTTAGAGAAGGTTGCAACTGCCTTCTGACCGGTAATCTCGGTGATTTCCTTGATAGCAACCTCGATAATCTTCTTATCAGCAGTTGCCATACCCAGACCCTGGTTGATGACAATCTTCTTCAGAACGGGGATCTGCATTGAAGAGTCGTAGTTGAACTGCTTCATCAATGCAGGAGCGATACGCTCTGCGTATTCTTTCTTAAGGCTTGCAGTATTTGCCATTTTAGATTTCCTCTCCACTCTTTTTAGCGAAACGGACCAACTTGCCGTCTGCATTCAGTTTTCTACCAATGCGAGTAGCCTTGCCTGTCTTGGGATCAACGGGGTTCAGGTTAGAGATGTGGATAGGAGCCTCGATCTCGATAATGCCACCCTGAGGGTACTTGGCACTGGGCTTCTGACTCTTCTTAACCTTATTTACACCCTCGACGATGGCGCGCTGCTCTTTAACGAACACCTTCAACACCTTACCGCTCTGACCCTTGTTCTCGCCAGAGTTAACGATTACGGTGTCGCCTTTCTTAATGTGTAACTTACTCATTGTTCTTCTTTCGTCTTTGAATATTAAAGAACCTCAGGTGCCAGAGACACGACCTTCATGTTTGCGGCACGAAGCTCACGGGCAACAGGACCGAAGATACGGCTACCACGCAAGTCTCCTGAATTGTTCAGAAGAACACATGCGTTGTCATCGAAGCGGATATATGAACCATCAGCACGACGAACTTCCTTCTTGGTACGTACGATCAGGGCCTTTGATACTGCACCTTTCTTAACATCACTGGTGGGGATTGCGCTCTGGATAGCAACGACAATCACATCACCTACAGAAGCGTAGCGGCGACGAGTACCACCGAGGACACGGATACACTTTGCCTCCTTGGCACCGCTATTGTCTGCAACTACTAATCTAGATTCTGCCTGTATCATTTTTACTTAGCTCTTTCTACGATTTCTACTACTCTCCATCTCTTGGTCTTGCTCAGAGGACGAGTTTCCATGATCAAAACGGTGTCACCCTTGTGGCAATCGTTCTTCTCGTCATGTGCATGGTACTTCTTCGTCTTCGCAACGAACTTACCATAAATAGGGTGCTTCTCCTTGAACTTGGCAGCAACCACGATGGTCTTGTCCATCTTGTCGCTAACCACGACACCCATACGAGTTTTTCTTAAATTTCTTGCTTCCATATCTTGAAGTACCTAATTACTTGTTTGACTCTTTCTGGCGAAGCACAGTCTTCATGCGGGCGATGTTACGACGAGCAGCCTTAATCTGAGAGTTATTTTCCAGAGGAGCAACAGCATGATTCAACTTCATCTGATCATAGTTTGCTACCTCAACAGCGATGCGCTCTGCAAGTTCAGAAGCGGTCATTGCGTTAATTTCTGCGATCTTCATCTTTATGCGTTTTTGTCGTAATCACGTCTTACAATAAACTTGGTGGTTACGGGCAACTTCTGTGCTGCAAGACGAAGAGCCTCCTTCGCGATCTCGTAACTTACACCTTCAATCTCGAAAATTATACGTCCGGGGGTAATGGGGAACACATATCCTACGGGGTCACCCTTACCCTTACCCATACGTACGTCAGCGGGCTTCTTGGTGATTGGCTTGTCAGGGAAGATACGAATCCAGCTCTGACCCTCACGCTGCATGTAACGTGTCATTGCTACACGGGCAGCCTCAATCTGACGGGCGGTAATCCAACGTGTTTCCAAAGACTTGATACCAAAGCTACCGAATGCCAACTGATTGCCACGCATTGCATTACCCTTACGGTGGTTCTTTTGTGGCCTTCTGTATTTAGTTCTTTTTGGTTGTAACATTTTAATTCAGTTTTTAACGGTTGTTGTTCTTCTTGCGACGGAAGTTCTTACCACCGCCGTTGCCACCGAAACCACGGCCCTGTTCCTTAGTCTGAGTGAAGTTAGGAGCCAGGTCCTTCTTGCCATAAACCTCACCGCGGCAGATCCATACCTTGATACCGAGGATACCTACCTTTGTCAGAGCCTCTGCATGGCAGTAGTCGATATCAGCACGGAGTGTGTGCAGGGGAGTACGGCCTTCCTTGAACATCTCTGAACGTGCAATTTCAGCACCATTCAGACGACCGCTGATGAGAACCTTGATACCCTCAGCGCCAGCACGCATTGAATTGGCGTTAGCCATCTTGATAGCGCGGCGGTAAGCGATCTTACCCTCTACCTGACGAGCAATGCTGTTAGCAACGATAGTTGCGTCGAGCTCGGGCTTCTTAACCTCGAAGATGTTGATCTGGATATCCTTATCGGTAACCTTCTTCAACTCTTCCTTGAGCTTGTCAACCTTTTCACCACCCTTACCAATGATCAATCCTGGACGGGCTGTACACACGGTGATGGTAACCATCTTCAGTGTACGTTCGATGACAATGCGTGAAATGCTAGCGTCACCAAGACGGGCATTCAGATACTTACGGATCTTGCTATCCTCGAGGATTGTGTCGCCGCAGTTCTTGCCACCAAACCAATTTGAATCCCAACCGCGGACAATGCCAAGACGGTTGCTTATAGGATTAACTTTCTGTCCCATGTTTCTTTTCTAATTAATCATTCTTAGTGTCGACGAACAAGGTGATGTGGTTAGAACGCTTGCGGATTCTGTAACCACGACCCTGAGGAGCAGGTCTCATACGCTTGAGGGTAGCACCCTCGTTCACAAAAATCTTAGAGATGTACAACTCGCCATCTTCTGCCTTGCGATCGTTTTTCTGTTCCCAGTTTGCGATAGCAGAACGGAGCAACTTCTCCACATCTGCGCTTGCAGCCTTTGCACAGAACTTCAGTGTTCCCAGTGCTCTGTTAACCTCCATTCCGCGAACCAGATCAACAACGTATCTCATCTTGCGGGGAGAAGAAGGAACGTTCTGCAACTTGGCAAAACTCTGGGCCTTGCGTGCTTCCTTTCTTGCGTCAGCAGCTAATCTTTTTCTTTTTCCCATTATATTATTCTTATTTTATCCAGTTGTTGGTTCCGTTTACTTCTTCTTCTTATCGCCATGGCCGCCGAACTTGCGGGTGGGAGCGAACTCGCCCAGCTTGTGACCTACCATGTTCTCGGTGATGTAAACGGGAATGAATTTGTTTCCGTTGTGCACGGCTACTGTATGTCCTACGAAATCAGGAGAGATCATAGAAGCACGAGCCCAGGTCTTGACTACGTTCTTCTTGCCGCTTTCATTCATGGCAAGAACCTTCTTCTCAAGATTAACTTCGATATAGGGACCTTTCTTTAATGAACGACTCATAATATTACGCTGTTAACTTCCGTTGATTACTTCTTATTGGCTCTCTCAATGATATACTTGTTGGACTGCTTCTTGGGTGCGCGTGTCTTCTTACCCTTAGCATACAGACCAGTGCGTGAACGGGGATGACCACCTGACTGACGGCCTTCACCACCACCCATGGGATGATCATGAGGATTCATGACAACACCACGGTTGTGAGGACGACGACCCAACCAGCGGCTGCGACCTGCCTTACCAGAGCACTCCAGAGCGTGGTCGCTGTTACCTACGCTACCTACAGTAGCCTTACAAGCGCTGAGGATCTGACGAGTCTCACCTGAAGGCAGCTTGATCACGCAGTAACGGCCCTCACGAGAAGTGAGCTGAGCGAAGTTACCTGCTGAACGAACCAGCATACCGCCCTGACCGGGACGAAGCTCGATGTTGTGAACAACGGTACCTACGGGAATGTTCTGCAGGGGAAGTGCGTTACCTACCTCGGGTGCAGCCTCTGCACCGCTCATTACGGTAGCACCAACCTTCAAACCGTTGGGAGCAATGATATAGCGCTTTTCACCATCTGCATAGTAAAGAAGAGCGATACGAGCTGAACGGTTGGGATCATACTCGATAGTCTTAACTACAGCTGGAACACCATCCTTCTCACGCTTGAAGTCAATGAAACGATACTTCTGCTTGTGGCCACCGCCGATATAGCGAACGGTCATCTTACCGGTTGTGTTACGACCGCCGGTAGACTTCTTACCACATACGAGAGACTTTTCAGGTACTGATGCAGTAATCTCTTCGAAAGTACCTATAATCTTATGTCTTTGGCCCGGTGTTGTGGGCTTAAATTTACGTACTGCCATCTCTTAATTAAATATTGCTATAGAAATCAATAACATCGCCCTCCTTCAGAGTAACGATAGCCTTCTTGAAGGCGTTTGTACGACCCTTCAGCAGACCAGCCTTAGTGTAACGAGTCTTGTTCTTACCTGCGTATACGCATGTATTAACATCGGTAACGGTTACGTTGTAGCGAGACTCAATCTCCTTCTTCAGCTCAATCTTGTTAGCCTCAGGACGTACCACGAAGCCATACTTATTCTGCTTCTCTGTAATACCAGTCATCTTCTCAGTGACCAGAGGTTTGATAATGTATGTCATAGTCTTGTACGTCTTTATTACTTAGTGAGGTTACCTTCGATAACTGCCAGAGCGCTTTCTGCAACAACCATTACGTCAGCATTCAGAACCTGATAGGTATTCAGAGCTGCAGCAGGCATAGTTGCAACACGCTGGAGATTACGAGCAGACAAATATACACCTTTATCAGAAGCGGGAGTAACTACGAGAGTCTTCTTGCCTGCGATATTAAGATTATTTAACACCTCCAGCATAGACTTTGTCTTAGGAGCCTCGAAAGTGAAGTCCTCAACAACTACAATTGCGTTCTCCTGAGCCTTGTAGGCAAGAGCACTGCAACGAGCCAGCTGACGAACCTTCTTGTTCAGCTTGAAGCCATAGTCGCGGGGCTGGGGACCAAACACGCGAGCACCGCCTACGAGTACGGGGCTGTTGATGTCACCACGACGTGCACCGCCACCGCCTTTCTGACGACCGAGCTTGCGGGTTGAACCGCTCATCTCACTTCTTTCCTTAGTCTTTGCAGTACCCTGACGCTTGTTAGCCATAATGAGCTTAACGTCCAGATAGATTGCGTGATCGTTGGGCTCGATAGCATAGATAGCATCATTGAGCACTACCTTGCGGCCAGTATCCTGACCTTTGATATTCAATACACTTGCTTCCATCTTACTTAACTATGCTAACGATTGAACCTTTATAACCGGGAACACTACCCTTGATGAGAAGGAGGTTGTGCTCGGGGATAACTTTTAACACCTGCAGGTTGTGAGTGGTTACACGCTCATTACCCATCTGGCCGCCCATGCGCATACCCTTGAACACCTTAGCGGGGTATGAACAAGCACCGATTGAACCGGGCTTGCGCAGACGGTCGTCCTGACCGTGTGTAGCCTGACCTACACCACCGAAACCATGACGCTTCACAACGCCCTGGAAGCCCTTACCCTTTGATGTACCAACTACATCAACGAAAGAGCAGTCTGAGAAGAGCTCTACAGTGATTGAATCACCGAGGTTCAGCTCGCCCTCAAAGTCTGTGAACTCAGCCAAGTGGCGCTTGGGAGTGGTACCAGCCTTCTTGAAGTGACCAGCCAAGGGAGCAGAAGTATTCTTCTCCTTAGCCTCTTCATAACCGAGCTGAACAGCTGCATAGCCATCCTTCTCAACGGTCTTAATCTGAGTTACCACGCAAGGACCAACTTCGATAACAGTGCACGGTACATTCTTACCGTCGGCACTGAAAACGGATGTCATTCCGATTTTCTTTCCTAATAATCCTGGCATTTCAGTTAATTTAAAATAGTTTGTTGTTAATTTGTTGTTTTTAGTCTCGTTTTCGTTCCCTTATGCGAAGCCTACCTGTAGGCACACAAAAAGAGAACCGCCACAATAGGCGTTCTTTTTGAGAAAGTTTGATAGCCGAAGCCAGCGCATTCCTTTCCTTTTCGAGTGCAAAGTTACGGATTTTTACTTTATTACACAAGAGTTTACACAAAATAATGCATCAATTTAGGCATAAAAGGTGATTTTTACACCCAAAAGGACACAAAAAGGTCCTCATGAGCTCATCATGAGGACCTTTTATGTTGTCAAACATGCATGTAGAGGGTATTACACCTTGATCTCTACCTCTACACCGCTGGGGAGTTCGAGCTTCATCAAAGCGTCAACAGTCTTCTCATTGCTTGAGTAGATGTCGATCAGGCGCTTGTATGCGCTCAACTGGAACTGCTCACGACTCTTCTTGTTAACGAAGGTTGAGCGGTTAACGGTAAAGATACGCTTGTGAGTGGGCAGGGGGATAGGACCAGATACAACAGCACCTGTCACCTTAACGGTCTTAACGATCTTCTCTGCACTCTTGTCTACGAGCATATGGTCGTAGCTCTTCAGCTTAATACGAATTTTCTGACTCATTTCTTTCTTTATTATTATTATTTAATAAGGTGGGAGCAACCATTAAGAGTCGTTTGCTAATGGTTGTCCCTTTCCTTATGATGCTTTATTTATTATGGTCTCCAAAGAAGATTAGAGGAGGTCTGCACGACCCTTCATCTCCTCAAGAACAGCCTTAGCAACACCTGTGCTTACGGGAGCATGGTGATCATAGGTCATAGAGCTGGTAGCACGACCAGAGGTGATGGTACGCAGAGCAGTTACATAACCGAACATTTCTGCCAGGGGTACCATAGCCTTAACGAGACGCGCACCGGTACGAGTGGTATCCATACCCTCTACCTGACCACGACGCTTGTTCAAGTCACCGATAACGTCACCCATGTTCTCCTCGGGAGTAACAACCTCGAGCTTCATGATAGGCTCCATCAGTACGGGCTTAGCCTTAGCGCAGCAAGCCTTGTAAGCCATCTGGGCAGCGATTTCGAATGACAGCTGGTCAGAGTCAACGGGGTGGAATGAACCATCAACCAACTCAACCTTCAGGCTATCCATGGGGAAGCCACCGAGCACACCGTTCTTCATAGCGGCATCGAAGCCCTTCTGAACGCTGGGGATGAACTCCTTGGGAATGTTACCACCAGTTACGCTGTTAACGAACTGCAGGGGAGTCTCGTTGTAATCCTCGTCGCGGGGACCAACATTAACGATGATGTCAGCGAACTTACCACGACCACCAGACTGCTTCTTGTAAACCTCACGGTGGTTAACGGTAGCGGTGATAGCCTCCTTGTAGTTAACCTGGGGCTTACCCTGGTTACACTCTACCTTGAACTCACGACGCAGACGGTCGATGATGATATCCAAGTGAAGCTCACCCATACCAGAGATAACGGTCTGACCGCTCTGCTCATCAGTCTTAACGGTGAAGGTGGGATCCTCCTCGGCCAACTTCTGAAGACCGATGCTCAACTTATCAAGGTCCTTCTGAGTCTTGGGCTCAACAGCGATACCGATAACGGGATCGGGGAAGTCCATAGATTCGAGTACGATGGGTGCATCCTCATCAGCCAAAGTATCACCAGTGTGAATATCCTTGAAACCAACACCAGCACCGATATCACCGGCAGCGATGCAGTCTACGGGATTCTGAGCGTTAGAGTGCATCTGGAACAGACGGCTTACGCGCTCCTTCTTACCAGAACGTACGTTGTAGATATAAGAACCAGCCTCTACCTTACCAGAGTAAACGCGGAAGAAAGTCAGACGACCTACGTATGGATCGGTAGCGATCTTGAACGCAAGAGCTGAAGTCTTCTCATCCTCGCTGGGCTTACGAGACTCCTCTTCGCCGGTATCAGGATTTGTACCTACTACGCTGGGAGTATCGAGGGGAGAGGGAAGGAACATACATACATAGTCAAGCAGAGTCTGTACACCCTTGTTCTTGAAAGAAGAACCACAAGACATAGGAACGATGTCCAGGTTCAAGGTACCCTTACGGATAGCAGCGATGATTTCCTCCTCGGTCAAGCTATCGGGATCCTCGAAGTACTTCTCCATCAAGGTATCGTCCTGCTCGGCAGCGAGCTCAATCATCTTGCCACGCCACTCCTCACACTCGTCAACCATGTCAGCGGGAATATCCTCTACGTCATATTCAGCGCCCATGGTCTCGTCGTGCCACAGAATAGCCTTCATCTTGATAAGGTCAACGATACCCTTGAAAGTCTCCTCTGCACCGATGGGCAGAGCCACAACACAAGGAGTTGCACCGAGAACCTCCTTCATCTGGCGAACTACCTCATAGAAGTCAGCACCAGAACGGTCCATCTTATTCACGTAACCGATACGGGGAACATTGTACT
The DNA here is from genome assembly GCA_017558255.1 of Bacteroidaceae bacterium. Classification (GTDB taxonomy): domain Bacteria; phylum Bacteroidota; class Bacteroidia; order Bacteroidales; family Bacteroidaceae; genus Physcousia. The sequence continues at coordinate 7,959 of JAFYVX010000030.1, read as the reverse complement.
TGTCAGCCTGACGCCATACGGTCTCTGACTGGGGCTCAACACCACCTACTGCACAGTATGTTGCAACTGCACCGTCAAGAACACGCAATGAACGCTCTACCTCAGCGGTGAAGTCAACGTGTCCCGGAGTATCGATCAGATTGAACTTATAATTATCACCCTTGCAAGTCCAGTAAGCAGTAGTAGCAGCAGAGGTAATGGTAATACCACGCTCCTGCTCCTGAGCCATCCAGTCCATGGTAGCGGAACCATCATGGGTCTCACCGATCTTATGAGTCTTACCGGTGTAGAAAAGGATACGCTCACTGGTAGTTGTCTTACCGGCATCGATGTGAGCCATGATACCGAAGTTACGGGTGTAACGCAAATCTTGCTTTGCCATTGTTTCTTAATATTATTAATTAGTGATGGATTATATTAGAAACGGAAGTGAGCGAACGCACGGTTAGCCTCAGCCATACGGTGCATATCCTCCTTACGCTTGTAGGCGCCACCCTGCTCGTTGTAAGCATCCTGGATCTCAGCAGCCAGCTTGTCAGCCATGGTCTTGCCACCGCGCTTGCGAGCATACAGGATCATATTCTTCATGCAGATGCTCTCCTTGCGGTCGGGACGGATTTCTGTGGGAACCTGGAAAGTAGCACCACCGATACGGCGGCTCTTAACCTCTACCTGAGGAGTGATCTTGTCCAGGGCCTCCTTCCAGATCTGCAATGCGGGCTTCTCCTCGCTCTGCATCTTGTTGGCTACAATCTCGAGTGCGTTGTAGAAGATATCGTAAGAGATGCTCTTCTTGCCATCGTACATGAGGTGATTAACGAACTTTGATACCTTCACATCGCCGAACTTGGGATCGGGAAGGATAACTCTCTTCTTTGGTTTAGCTTTACGCATTTTCTTTCAATTGTTTTGTGTTCAGGTTTGCATCTTGTACTTCTTCTTCAACTCCTGCCGCTGCAGGGTTTACTCAGGACACTGTCTGCAACACCAAAACGGTTGTTTTTAAATAACTTGACTCGCCTTTTATCGGGGAGTATTACTTCTTAGCAGCCTTGGGGCGCTTAGCACCGTACTTAGAACGACGCTGTGTGCGGTTAGCAACACCTGCGGTATCCAGAGTACCACGTACAACGTGATAACGTACACCGGGCAGGTCCTTTACACGACCACCGCGAACGAGAACGATACTGTGCTCCTGCAGGTTGTGACCCTCACCGGGGATGTAGCAGTTAACCTCCTTAGAGTTTGTCAGACGCACACGAGCTACCTTACGCATAGCTGAGTTAGGCTTCTTAGGTGTGGTAGTGTAAACACGAACACAAACACCACGACGCTGAGGACAGCTGTCCAGAGCGGGGCTCTTGCTCTTGTCTACCAACACGGTACGGCCTTTTCTTACCAATTGTTGAATTGTAGGCATTTTGTTAATTTTTTATTTGTTATATATATTAATTATGTGTATACAATTAAGGAGGGGCACAGTATGCCCATTCGGGTTGCAAAGGTACAACAAAATTCCGAAAAACGGTACATTTCCAGTAAAATAATTGCCTCCAATCCTCTTTTTTAGTTGTTTTTCTCTATTAAAACGCTGCAACGGCAACACCACACGCCATCCGACGATTCCACAGAGGTGGGTTTTGCCCATAATAGCAACAAGGCAGTTTCCCAACAAGGAAACTCGAGTTCTCTTACTGAGAAACTGCAGTTTTCTTATTGGGAAACTGGGCTATCAAAGTGGAGACAAAAAGACACCTGTGGTGACTGTTTTCCCTACCCCAACCTGAACACTATGGGGAGCACCATTCGGGTGGTGCAGGGTTGCTTCTTGTCCTTGTCCACATAACCTGGCTCCCATGCAGGCATGGCACTTATCACCCTTACAGATTCGGCAAGCATAGCTTCAACGGCACGCTTGTACGCCTCCTTCTCCTGAGCAGAGAGTTCCTTGCCTTCGGTTTTCTTTTCATTCGCATAAGCCATGACGACCACCTCGGGCAATGACTTGCTGCCTTCAGGAGCATGCTTACCGAAAGCTATGGCACGGACATTGGTTACCTCACCTTTCTCTGTGATAAAAAGTTCCATGATAACCCTTCCCATCACACCTTGGTTCTGGGCTTCAGATGGATACTTCACATTCTTACTAAGCCATTGCATCAATGCCGCATCACCACCCTTGAATTGTGCCTGCACGGCAGGTTTCGGAACATATGACACCTTTTGTGGAGTATCATAGCTTGACAATACGGCCTCGTCTGGTAAGAATTTGACTTGCTCGACAACCTTCTTTGTCTTAATCTTGATTACCGTCTTGCCAGGATAGCCCAAACTTGCCGCTGCTTCTTTCTTGAATACCGTAATAGCCTCTATCTTCTCTGGCGACAATGCCTTGGCAGTTTCCTGACTGGCTTCTTTTCCGTCCACAAGGCAGACAGTATTTTCATCAGTAGGAAATATAGCGGAAGAATCTGATTTTTTAGTCCCTTCCGCTTGTCCGGTTGCACTAATTTTAATAACTTTGTCCTTGTTCCTGGCAACATCATTGCCTGAAGGGGACACACTCTCACTGGTGGCAAAGGCACTTAGTGCCAGAGTTGCCATTGGGATGATGTACAGCACCTTGCTGCGCATCCATACACTGGATTTTGATTTCTGCATCATAGTGATACGTTTTAGAGTTAAACTATGGTCGAAGTTGTTGGCAAAAGTGTAGGAGCTGGCGCCAACAGCTTTTTTTATAAGCAATAACTGATAGCTGCGAGCCGAGATGCCATGCTGCAGGACATAGTCATCGGCCTCATACTCATGCACATCGCGAAGGCTGGAGGCGAAGACATAGGCCAGCGGATTCCACCATTGGAGCACCTGTACGGCAGAGAGCAGGAGCAGGTCCCAGGAGTGGAGGGCACGGATGTGTCCGGTTTCATGCAAGAGAATCTCACGTCCGTTCTCGCAGAAGTCACGATCGGAAATAACAACATGGTTCATCCAACTGAAGGGCGACACCTCGCCGGCATGGCAATGTATGTGGATACCTCCTTCGACCTCGTGCCACAGATTGCCTCGTGTCACCACAAGGTTCATGCGCAGAATCTGCATAATGCGCCATAGGAGCATGGCCATAGCCACGAAGGAGAATAGCACGGAGACGATATGGAACCATGAAACCTCAGTTGGCACATGCCGGGCTTGCACGCTGAGTTCGGGCAAAAGGTGGTATCCTTCCAAGGGTATGCCCACCTGCACCATTTGGCCCTTGGCATCTTGTACCACAGGTTGGCTGTCTAAAGACAGGAAATGTACATCCAGCATGGGAAGCACCACAGAGAAAAGGAGTATGAGCAGAAGCACAGCCCTATTCAGGCGGAAGAAACTCTCCTTCCTGAGAATGAGCATATACGGCACATAGAGCAACGTCAGCACAAAAGCCGAACGGATGGAATAAAGGAATATTGACTCTATCATAGCACATGTATTTCGGAGGGTTGGGGACTATTCTTCCTTCTCCACCGAAGAGAGGAGTTCCATGATTTCCTCGGGGGTGAGGTTCTCTTCGCGTATAAAGTAGCTGAACATGGACTTCAGGCTGCCGCCGAAGAAGTCCTTCTTCACGCCCTGCATGGTTCTGCGCGTGTACTCGGCACGCGATACCAGAGGCTCGTACAAGTGGGTCTTGCCCTCTCCCTTGTTTTTGGTGTAATCCAGATACCCCTTTTCGTACAGCACCTTCAGGTAGGTTGCCACGGTGGTGTAGGCAAGCTTAGGTTCGGGCCATTCTCCAAGCACGTCCCATGCACAGGCAGGACGGTCAAGATCCCAAAGGATGTTCATAACCTGAAACTCCAATCTGGTAAGCGTGTTCTCCTTGTGTCTCATATCAGTAATAGGTGTTTTTGTGTGTTTGCAATGGCAAAGTACGGGAAATAGCACGAATATCGCAATGCTTAAATATTGGAAATTTGCGACAAAGCCCCAATTTTAACGTTTATTCGTAGTTATTGGAGCACATTTGGACAAGGAAGGCATGAAGAAGTCCGCCAAAGGACAAATAAACTTAAAAAAAGGCTGAACCTTAGGCCTTTTACATCAAAATGTAGTATCTTTGCGCCGTTGAATATATATTACTAACCAAATAAAATTAATAAGGATTATGAAGAAGTTGATGTATCTTGCCGTTCCTGCCCTGCTGCTGGCCAGCTGTGGTCCAAAGGAGTACAGTATTCAGGGCAAGACCACAGGAGAGTATGAAGGCAAGTTGGCCCTGTTGCAGAACAACGCGGGCGAGACATTGGATTCCTGCGTCGTTGCAGACAGCGCATTTGCTTTTGCCGGCTTGGTAGCCGACCAGAGTGCATACGTGATCAGCGTGGAGAAGACAAAGGTGCCCGTAATGGTACAGAACGGTGCAACCATCACCGCAGACCTGACCCAGGCTCCCGCAGAGGTGAGCGACAACGGAGGCTTGAACGACCAGTTGAACGCCATCATGCAGACTGTATCCGAGGCAAGCAAGGCTCTTAACGAGAAAGCAGAGAAACTTATGGCCGAGGGTATCGCCTACCCCCAGGTGCGCGACTCTATCCAGGGCGACATCGAGGCTTTGTACGACATCTACCGCAAGGGTATCAGCGAGAACAAGGAGAACCTCGTGGGTGCACGCATCCTGGGTATGGTAGTACGCGAGTTCTATAACGACCTGGCCGAGCTGGACTCTGTTATTGCCGAGGTGAAGTATGCCACCGAGATTAAGGCCGTAAACGACCTGCGCACATTCCTGGAGGTTGCCGAGAAGACCAAGGAAGGCAAGATGTTTGTTGACTTCAGCGGCCTTGACCTGGAGGGTAACGAGTCAAAACTCTCTGACTATGTAGGCAAGGGCAAGTATGTGCTCGCCGACTTCTGGGCTTCATGGTGCGGTCCCTGCAAGCGCGAGATTCCCAACCTCATCGAGTTGCAGAAGCAGTTCGGTGGCGAGAAGTTCGTGGTACTGGGCGTGAACGTATGGGATCAGGAAGATAAGTTCAAGGAAGCTCTGAAGGAAGAGGGCATCACATATCCCCAGATCTACGTTCCCCGCGACGGCAAAGTCAATGCCACCGAGCTCTACGGCATTCAGGGCATTCCACAGATTATGCTCTTCGGCCCCGATGGTACCATCGTGAAGCGTAACCTTCGCGGCCAGGAGATGAAGGACTTCGTTGCTGACCAGCTGAAGTAAGCCTCCACCCTACAGAACATAATAAGGAAAAGGCGTTGCACATGTGGGTGCAACGCCTTTTCCTTATTTTATCAAATAGGGAACTTCGTCCTTATCTTGGCTTTTGTTTTTAGCCAAGCAGTTCCTTCACCTTGGCTGAAATTGCCTTGCCATCGGCACGGCCTGCCAGACGCTTGCTGGCAACACCCATCACCTTGCCCATTTCCTTGGCGCTGGTGGCAGCAACCTCGGCAATGATAGTGCGGAGTTCAGCCTCCAGTTCCTCGGGAGTGAGTGCCTTGGGCAGATATGCCTCGAGGGCAAGGACCTGCCCCATCTCCTCTTCTGCCAGGTCGGGACGGTTCTGCTCCACATAGAGCTGGGCTGTGTCCTTGCCCTGCTTCACCAACTTGGAAAGAATCTTCAGCGCCTGCTCGTCGGAGAGTTCGGCATCGGCACCGGGGGCGGTGAGAGCCTCCAGGAAATACTTCTTGGCATTGCGCAATGCCATCAGGCGAACCTTGTCCTTGGCCTTCATGGCCACGACTATGTCTTTGCTAATCTGTTCGAATAACATAGGGGGGAGTTTAGAGTTTAGGGTTTAGAGTTTAGGGTTTAGAGTTTAGAGTTTAGAGAGGGGCTTCGCTCTTGTTTAGAGTTTAGAGTTGAGGATGAGGGAGGCCCCATCTTTTCGGCAAGCAAAATTAACTATTTTGCTTGATACTGCCAAAAGTTTGTGGCAAAATCTTTGTTCGGGTGCAGGTCTGCACCATGCCTCGGCAGGCAAGATAGGAAAGGAAGGCTACCCACAGGCCATGGTTGCCATAGAGGGGGATGAGGAGGAAATAGCCGGCAAGGAAAAGAACCATACTGATGGCCATGGACAGGAGCATGAGGCGCGGGGAGGTTGCACCAATGTAGACTCCGTCCCACAAGAAGGACGCCACGCCACACAGAGGAAGAAGCAAAGTCCAATGCCGGTAACGGGATACAGCTTCCAGAACTTGGGCATCGTCAGTGAGAAACGACATGAACCACTCGCCTCCCAAAGCATACAATACCACAAAGAACAATGCCACTACCCCACCCCATTGAAAGAGCCTTCGTACCACGGTGCGGCATAGTTCGCTGTTGGCTGCACCAATTGACTTGCCTACAAGTGCCTCGCCGGCATAGGCAAAACCATCCATAAAGTAGCTGAAGATGGTGAACATCTGCATGAGCAGCGTATTGACCGCCAGTTCCACACTGCCCTGCGCTGCTCCAGCGGCAATAAACATGAAGTGCACTACTATCAGGCAAAGGGTGCGCAGGAACAAGGAAAAGTTCTGGCGGTTGCTTGTGCTACGAGGAGCAAGTGCCTGGCGCAAGAGGCGGCCGAACGGAGGCATACAGAAAGACTCTCTCCTCCATAACCTCCCATAATACTTCAAACAAAGGACAAGGGCAAAGGCGAACGCAACCCATTGCGCTAACAAGGTTCCCAATGCAACACCCTCTATGCGCATGCCCAGCACATAGACAAAGACTATGCTGCATACAATATTCAGAAGATTCTGCGCTATGGCAACAATCATGGGGAAGCGTGAGTTCTGCATGCCGATGTACCATCCGTTCATGGCAAAGAGGCCAAGAGCTGGAACTGCTCCCCATATACATATATTAAAATAGGTACGCGCGAGCGCTGCCACCTCTGCCTCTGGCGCTATGTACCATAAAGCGCCTTCACGCACAAGTGGCGAAAGTGCCATTAGCAGCAAAGCAAGAACAAGGGCAAGGAGGAGGCTACGCACGAGCAATAGTACCACTCCGTCTAAATCCTTGCGCCCCCAAGCCTGGGCGGTTTCGCCACCGGTTCCCATCCTGAGGAAACCAAACATCCAATAGATAACATTGAAAAGCATGCCTCCCACGGCAATGGCACCAACATAGAACGATGCCGGCAGGGAAGGGACTTCGGCTTGAGAGGTGGAGTTTCCCATATGGCCTGTAACAGCAACATCCACCAGCCCTAACAAGGGAACAGTAATGTTGCTGACAATACTGGGCAATGCTATGCCAAAGATGCGCCTGTCCAGATTAGAGAACATCGGAAGAAGCAAAGAGTTTATCCTCCAATTCCGGACATGACGAAATCAGGCGTCCGTTCTGGACCAAAACAGAGTCTACCTTGGCCTTGACACATAGTTTGTTGTCGCTTGCACGATATATCTCCTGATAGAAGACAATGCGTATGCCTTCCTTCTTGACATCCAGTTTGCATACATACTCGTCGCGACTGCGCAGCGGAGTCTTGAACTCCATGTTGAGACGTGCCACCACGGCATCTATGCCATCCTCGTGCATCTGCGCAAAACTGATACCACGCTCAAGGAGGAACTCATGACGGGCATGTTCGAGATAGTGCTGATAGTTGGCATTGTTGACAATGCCCTGAAGGTCGCATTCGTAGTCGCGAACCTTAAGCTTTATTTCGTGAATCATATTGGGGAACGGTTAGGGGGGAGAGGTTAAAGGTTAAAGGTTAAAGGTGAAGGGTGAAAGGTGAAAGGTGAAAGGTTAAAGGTGAGCGATCATTGTTCTCGTCATCGTTATCGTCTTTCTTATCGTTTTCCGTTTTCACCTTTCACCTTTCAGTTTTCAGTTTTCACCTTTGACATCATGCCATAACCAATGTCACAAGCACATATATCCAATGGGCTGCAATACCTGCAACCAGGCCACCGATTGTGTGAGAAAGAATATCCTTTGAGGTAAGG
>JAFYVX010000029.1 GCA_017558255.1 Bacteroidaceae bacterium | reverse complement strand
TTTCAAATCATCCTCTATGAACTTGAGCAGTCGTTCTACTGCCTCTTCCTCGGGAATGTTCTTCTCTATGCACTCCTTTGCCTTGTAGAGGGAGACCTTGCCACGGGCTGCACCAACGTAGCCGTAGTCGGCATCGGCCATTTCGCCAGGGCCGTTGACGATACATCCCATGATGGCTATCTTCAGGCCTTTGAGATGAGCCGTGGCGGCCTTGATCTTGTGGATGGTGCCTTCAAGGTCGTAGAGTGTGCGTCCGCAACCGGGGCAGGAGATGTACTCCGTCTTGACGAACTTTATGCGTGCCGCCTGCAGGATGGAGTCGGAGAGGTCGCACAAGGTGTCCTCGGCAAAGCCCTCGGCCTCTATGTTGAGCAGGTGCGCCTTCTTGTCGATGAAGATGGCACCTACAGCCATAGCGGCCTTCAGTTGGAGTTCTTCCAACGAGGAGGCATGCAGACGAAGGGTTACGGTATCGTCCTTGATGCCTGCCTCTGCCTCCTGGCGCAGGCGGTGGCACTCGGGAATCATGTCCACCAGTTGGCGTGCCACGGGGATTTCCTTCTCGGGAGCCTCGGAAAGACTCACGCGAATGGTGTCGCCAATACCCTCGGTAAGCAGGGCGCCTATACCCACGGCACTCTTGATTCGTCCGTCCTCGCCTTCACCTGCCTCGGTAACACCAAGGTGCAGGGGGAATGTCATACCTTCCTTCTCCATCTCCTGTACCAGCAGGCGCATGCTCTGCACCATCACCACGGTGTTGCTGGCCTTGATGGAGATGACCACGTTCATGAAGTCGTGGCGTACGCATATACGTAGGAACTCCATGCAACTCTCCACAATACCCTCGGGTGTATCGCCATAGCGCGACATGATGCGGTCGGAAAGTGAACCATGGTTCACACCGATACGCACCGCAGTACCATGCTCGCGGCAGATGCCGAGGAAGGGGAGCAGACGTGCCTCTATTTTCTGAAGTTCCTGTGCATACTGCTCGTCGGTGTACTCCAACTGTTTGAACTGACGCGCGGCATCCACATAGTTGCCGGGATTGATGCGTACCTTCTCGCAATAGCGGGCGGCCACATCCGCCACGTTGGGGTTGAAGTGAACGTCCGCCACCAGAGGCACGGAACTGCCTGCCAGGCGCACCGCCTTGCTGATGAGTTCCATGTTCTCCGCCTCGCGTGTGCCCTGAGTGGTAAGGCGCACCAGTTCGCCACCTGCCTCGGCAATGCGCAGAATCTGTGCCACGCTGGCTTCGGTGTCCATGGTGCTGGTGTTGGTCATGGACTGCACCCTGATGGGGTTGCTGCCACCCAAACGAAAGTTGCCCACGGTGATTTCGTGGGACTTGCGGCGTGTGTATGCCATATCAGTTTACTTTGAACTTGTACTTAACCTGTGAGAGCTCCTCGTTGGCCTTTACAATCTTCTCCTTCAGGCCCTGCTTGTAGGCCTTGAGTTTGGCGGCCAGTGCCTCATCGGAAAGGGCCATCATCTCTGCCGCAAGGATAGCAGCATTCAGGGCACCGTTAACGCCGACGGTGGCCACGGGTATGCCAGGAGGCATCTGTATGATGGAGAGCATGGCATCCAAGCCGTCCAACATGCCCTTGATGGGTACACCGATGACGGGCAGTGTGGTGCTTGCCGCAATGACACCTGGCAGGGCTGCCGCCATACCGGCACCGGCAATGATTACACGAACGCCACGACCCTCTGCCTCGCGTGCAAACTGCTCCACCTCGTCGGGGGTGCGGTGTGCCGAGAGTGCGTTCATCTCAAAGGGAATCTCCATTTCGTCCAGGAACTTGGCAGCCTTCTCCATAACGGGGAGATCGCTGGTGCTGCCCATAATGATGCTAATCATAGTTGTGTATTTGTTTAGTGTTTAGTGTTTAATGTTTAGGGGTTAGAGTTTAGGGTTTAGGGGTTATGTTCGTTACTAACCTGTTTGAATGCTTTGTGCAAATAGTTTATCAGGTCGGAGGCAATGAGGCTATGCTGCCCCAATTCGCTTGCCGCCAGGTCGCCGCTCATGGCATGCAGCCCTACACCCAACAGGGCGGCATCCTGTGGGGGATAGCCCTGTGCCAGAAGGCCAAGGATGATGCCCGTGAGCACATCGCCGCTGCCTGCCGTGCCCATGCCGTTGTTGCCATAGGGGCACTGGTACTGGGCGGAAGGATTGCCGGGTATGGTGATGGTGGCGGGATGACCCTTTAGCACGAGGATGGCGTTGTCCAGACATACCCCCGACTCCACCAGCCTTCTGTACTCCAAGGGGTGTGGCGTGATGATGGTATCGTTGGGAATCAAATCTGCCCATTGCGGGTGCTCGGCCAGGATGTTCAGTGCATCGGCATCGAGCACCAGGGGTACTTCGGTGAAATTCAATTCCAGCAGCGTTTTGTACAAGGCTTCTGCCGTCTTCTCCTCCCTGCCTATACCAGGTCCTATGCCTATGGCAGAGTATTTGTTGGGCAAGCATGATTCAAAAGGACTGCATGTCCATCGCTTGTCGTCCTCATCGTGATTCAGTATTGCCTCGGGAAGCGCCACCTGCATTATGTCGTTGTTCTTTTGGGGAATGTGTACCGTCAGTTTGCCCACACCCGAGCGCATGCAACTTCTGCCTGCCAATATACCTGCACCAGCCATGCCATAACTGCCCGCCACGAGCAGTGCATGCCCGAAGGTTCCCTTGTGCCCATCCTCGGGTCTTGACCTGACAAGAGTCTTCAGCATTTCTATGGTTATGGTCGTTGGCATTTAGTGTTATTGATAGTTGAAAGATGAGGGTTGAAAGGGTTGGGGGCGTTTTCATTTTTAATCCCGCCTTTGTGTCGCTCACCACTCACCGCTAATCCGCTTACCGTTAATCAGTACTTGAACGAACTTCCACCGGCAAACTCGCGAAGCAGGGAGGTTGGCGGAACCTGGTCGGCAGGTACGCTGCGGAAATAGCGCAGGAACTTGCGCAGGCGGCTTGCCTCGGCATATTCGGGTTCGCATTCGCCCACCTGGTCGAGGATGGGTTTCACCTGGTCCTTGATAACCGCCAGTTCGTAGAGCAAGGCACTGTTGAAGATAGCGTCGGCAAGTTCCTGGAAGGGGAAGATCCACTTCTCCTCGCCGGCACTTACACTGGGCATGCGGCGTATGGTTTCCAGTGCCGAGTAGCCACGATACTGATAGTCGCGGATGAGTCGGCGCAGCAGACGTATGTCCGTGGTGGGAATATTGTTGTGGTCGTCCAAGGCTATGGTGGTGAGGGGGCTGATGAAGATGCGGTACTTCTTGTCCTCGGGCACCTGCTCGGACAGGATGGGGTTCAGAGCATGGTTGCCCTCCAGTATGATGATGTCGCCCTCGCCGATGCGGATGCGACGGTTCTCGTAGACACGTTCGCCCAACTTGAAGTCGTAGCGAGGCAGATCTACCTCCTCGCCCGCCAGAAGCTGGTTCATCTGCGTGTTGAACAATGCCGTATCCACAGCACCTATGCACTCGAAGTCGTAGTTGCCATCGGCATCCTTGGGGGTGTCCACACGGTTCACGAAATAGTCGTCAGTGCTGATGGTGTGCGGACGCATGCCGGAGGCCATCAAGAGGATGGCAAGGCGCTTGCTGGTGGTTGTCTTTCCGCTGGAGGAAGGACCTGCCAGCAGTACCAGTTTGGCACCCTTCTCCACAATGTTGTCCACGATGTCGTTCAGTTTCTTCTCCTGAAGGGCCTCGCTCACGTTTATCAGTTGTGAGGCATTCCCTGCCTTTACCGCCTCGTTGAACTCCCCTGCCGTGCGCACTCCCAGGATGTCCTGCCAGCGGTGAAACTCCTGAATGACGTTGTGCATCTTTTCCTGAGGTACCATCTCCTCCAGTTCGGTGGGATTCTTGCGCGAAGGGATGCGAAGGAGCAGGCCCTCGTAGAACTTCTCCACCTTGAAGAGGCTCAGCAGTCCGGTTCTCGTCAAGAGGCAGGAATAGAAGTAGTTGACCGTGTCGCACAGGCGGTAGTAGTAGGTATATAGGTTGCTTTGGCTTTCCAGGAGTTTTGCCTTGCTCTCCATTCCCCTGGAGCGGAACAGGGCAATGGCCTCCTCTATGGGGCACTGCACACGATGTATCTTCTCGTCCATGTCCACAATCTCCTGCATGCGCTGATGTATGGCATGGGCATCCTGCTCAGTAAGTTCGCGGCCAATGCGCAATTCGCAGAAGTAGCCGCGGCTCACGGGTGCACCTATTATCAGCTGTCCGCCGGGATAGAGGTCTTCCACGGCCTTTGCCAGAACCAGGAACAGGGTCAGCGTGTAGGTTCTCATGCCATGCGTGGAAGTTATGTCCTTGAACTCCACATCCTTGGCATTGTAGAAACGGTAGTTCATGCCCTGCACCTTGTTGTTCACCAAGGCACACATAGGGCCGTGCTTCATGTCCAAACCGCACATTCCATACAATTCCTTCAAACTGGTTCCAAAGGGAACGCTGATCATCTGCCCATTGTTGCGGCATCGTATTCTTAAAGTCTGTGGCATAAGGTCTGCTTTGTTTTGCATACAAAAATACAAAAAAAACTTAATCTATTAGCCTTTCCTTGCCCAATGTTCATTTAATTTCGTACCTTTGCACGCGATTTTGCATAAATTAATACACCTTATATAATATATGGAGAAAATAAGTTACGCTCTGGGGCTTGGCATTGGCCAGCAGTTGAAGAGCATGAACATTGAGAATTTCGACATCAAGGAGTTCAGCCGCAGCATCGAGGATGTGATGGCAGGTCGCGATACCGACATGACCGCACGCGAGGCACAGGTTATGCTGAGCGAGTATTTCCAGAAGAAGGAGAAGGAGCAGGCAGAGGAGAATATTGCCAAGGGCAAGGCCTACCTGGAGGAGAACGGCAAGCGCGAGGGTGTCATCACCACCAAGAGCGGTCTTCAGTACGAGGTGCTCACCGAGGGCACAGGCAAGAGCCCCAAGGCTACCGACAAGGTGCGTTGCCACTATGAGGGCCGCCTGACCGACGGCAGCGTGTTCGACAGTTCATACCAGCGCGGCGAGCCTGCCGACTTCGGCCTTAACCAGGTTATTGCTGGTTGGACAGAGGGTGTTCAGCTGATGAAGGAAGGTGCCAAGTACCGCTTCCACATCCCCTATCTGTTGGGTTATGGCGAGCGTGGTGCCGGTGCATCAATCCCTCCCTATGCAACACTGGTGTTCGACGTAGAGCTGATAAAGGTTCTCTAATCACACCGCACAAACAGTACAAACAAATATAACTAACAAAATACAAAGATGAAAAAGATTTCTATCATTGCAGCCGTAGTTCTGGCTGCTATTATGACAAGTTGTGGCAATGGTACTCCCAAGGCCAACATGAAGAGCGACGTTGACTCTCTATGCTATGCCATCGGTATGGCTCAGAGCCAGGGTCTGAAGGATTATCTGGTAATGCGCATGGGCGTGGATACCACATACCTGAACGAGTTCATCAAGGGTTTGAACGACGGTGCCAATGCCGGTGACGACAAGAAGCAGCAGGCCTACTATGCAGGTCTTCAGATCGGCCAGCAGGTTTCTACCCAGATGATCGAGGGTCTTCAGCACGAGATCTACGGCGAGGACAGCACCCAGCACGTTAGCCAGAGCAACTTTATGGCTGGTTTCGTGGCAGGTACTCTGGAGGATACTACCTACATGACCATGGAGGCTGCCAACGAGTATGCACAGACCAACATGAAAGCCATCAAGGCTCGTCAGATGCAGGCTCAGTATGGCGGCAACAAGAAGGCTGGTGAGGAGTTCATGGCTGAGATCGCCAAGAAGGAAGGCATCAAGCAGATTGAGGAGAGCGGTGTTTACTACGAGGTTCTCACCGAGGGCAACGGTCAGATCCCTGCCGACACCAGCTTCGTGAAGGTTAAGTACGAGGGTACTCTCATCGACGGCACCGTATTCGACGGCAACATGGATCAGGAGAAGCCCATGACATTCCGTTGCAACCAGGTTATCCCCGGTTGGACAATGGCTCTGACCCATATGCCCGCTGGTTCTAAGTGGAAGGTTTACATCCCTCAGGAAATGGCATACGGCGAGCGTGAGGCTGGCGACAAGATCAAGCCCTTCAGCACACTGGTATTCGTTATCGACCTGGTTTCTGTAGGCAAGTAAACAAACAGACATAACCATATCTCAAGGACAATCTGCCGTAGTGCCATGACAATAAAGGGAACTCAGCAGATTGTCCTTTTTCTATTTACAGCAACAATCCATTTATCATGAAAAAGATATTCCTCCTTGCACTGGTATCTGCCCTTTGCCTTGGCATACAGGCAGCACCCAAGAAGAAGAAAGACAAGAAGAACAAGAAAGCCCAGGTGGAGAAGGTGGACACCGTGGATGTAAAGACCTTCTCCTACCTTATCGGCCGCCTCAATACCGAAGGCCTTGTGGAGTACCTGATTCGCCAAAAGGGTGTGGACCCCAAATACATGGCACAGTTCATTGAAGGATTTGGCAAGACAGAACTCACCGAAGCCGACCTTCAAGCCAAAGCTCGTATTGCAGGCACAGAGATTCGTAAAGACGTGAGCAGTCGTGTGATACCCAATGTTTCCAAGCAGATGAACGACTCTGTGGACATACTCAACCACGATGAATTCATCCGTGGTTTTATGGAGGGGCTAATGGGCACTAAGTCTGAGATAAGCAACGACTCTGCCATGAAGATTGTGGAGAAGCAGATGAAGTACTACCAGGAAAGCATGCTGGAGCGCAAGTATGGAGCCAACCGCAAGGCGGGCGAGGAGTTCCTCGTGGCAAACCTGAAGAACAAGGACGTGAAGCAAACCGCCAGCGGTCTTCAATACAAGATTATAACCAAGGGCGAGGGTCCCGTTGCCGCCACCACCGACAGGGTGAAGGTGCACTACGAAGGCCGCCTCATCGACGGTAAGGTCTTTGACAGTTCATACAAGCGCAACCAGCCAGCCACCTTCGGTGTGAACCAGGTTATCAAGGGATGGACAGAGGCCCTGACCATGATGCCTGCCGGTTCCAAGTGGGAACTCTACATCCCCCAGGAACTTGCCTACGGTGCCCGCGAGCAGAACGAGATACCTGCCTTCTCCTGCCTTATCTTCACCGTAGAACTACTGGAGGTGATAAAATAACCGTTCAACCCCGATTGGGGGATAAAGCAACAACAAGAAAGAGCCGGTTTGCTAAGTTTGGCAAACCGGCTCTTTGTTGATATGCTGTATTGGTTGGGTTACTCCACCTTGCGCAGGAAAATCATACCAGAAGTATCATTGCCTTGGGGAGCATAGCCTTCAAGTTCGATGTGGAAAGGAGTGCCAGCCTCAAAGGCCTCCATAGTAAAGCGGTAGGCAACGGGCTGCTGACCAGCCTTGACTGTTTTGTCGGCCTTGACCTCTGCCATAAGTTCGTTGCGCTTCCAAAGTTTCATTGTGCCCAGACATACGGAGTTGTCGCCACGAGTGGGGATTACGGTAAGTTCGTAAGCACCGTTTCCAGAAACCTTGCCCGTAACCTCGAAGCGCCAGTTGGATGGCTTGGGCTGGATGCGCAAAGGTTCCCAACCGAATACATGCTGACCATAAGCCTTGTAGGCTGAATAGTCGGGAGCGAAGTAGAGAGGCAGTGAGTAGCGGTTGGTAGATACTACGGCAATGGCACGCAGGTCCTCACGGTTTGCCACGGTGATGGGGGCGGTGTACTTGGCAGAGTGCACGTTGGGGTATCTGCCGTTGGTGGTGTAGCGGATCTCAGCACCAGGCACGTCGGTGGTAAGGGTGAAGGTTATACTGCCATCGGCATTCTTCTCCTCCCTAACGATGCGTGGTTCGGGCATGCGATAATGGCAACCCTTGTTGTCCAGACGGGCAAAGTGTGCACCCACGCGCTGACGGAAGTCCTCCCAATTGCGCTTACTCTGCTTCATCCAAGCCACCTCGCTGACAGCCATCAGACGTGGGAAGAGCAAGTATTCGGCATAGTTCTCGGAACGGTTCTCGTGCAAGGGAGCAAATTCCTGCAGGGCATTACCATGGATGAACTGGTCGCTCCAGTAGCAAGCCTGCACGCCGATGGTGGTAGAGGACTCGGAATAGTCGTTGATGGGCATGGAGTAGCACTTTTCCAAAGAGATGGGCGGGCACCATGTGGCAGCCTGTATCTCGCCAGGGATGCTCTTCTCGGGGAAGTCCAAGTACATGTGAGAGGCAGGAGTGAGAATGGCCTTATGACCGGTCTTGGTGGCCACGAGGGTATCGTTGGGATTGTGCCAAGACAGGGCAACAACCTGCTCGTTCACCTTGCCGCGCTGAATGATTTCATCCCAGCCGATGAGCGTGCGTCCCTTCTTCTTCATCATCTCAGCCACCACGTTGGTCAGATAACCCTGCAAGTCGGAGGCCTTCTTCAGACCTTCGCGCTTCATCAGGGCCTGGCAGTCGGGGCACTTCTCCCAACGGGTGTAGACGGCCTCGTCACCACCGATGTTGATATATGCAGAGGGGAAGAGGTCGCAGGTCTCCTCCAGCACATTGTGCAGGAACTCTATGCTTGTCTCCTTGCCGGCACAGAGCAGGTCGCGGCTGATGAAGTGCTGTGTGGGCACCTCATGCTGGACGCCGGTACAACTGAGCCAGGGATATGCCACCACGGCAGAGAGGATATGGGCAGGGAACTCTATCTCGGGAACAAGTTCCACACCGCGCACCTTGGCATATGCAATCATCTCGCGTATGTCGTCCTGGGTGTAGTATCCGCCCAGGCGTCTGGTATCGGGACCTGCCCATGCACCAACCTCAGTGAGTCGGGGATATTTCTTTATCTCCAGACGCCAGCCGGAGTCGTCGATGAGGTGGAACTGGAGTTTGTTTAATTTATACATACCCATCATGTCGATGGTCTTCTTGATGAACTCCTTGTCGTAGAAATAGCGTGCCACGTCCATCATCAGACCTCGCCATGGACGCTCGGGGGCATCGTAAATCTCCACACATGGAGCCTTCCACTCGGTGTTGCGTTGCCAGCTGACACTATACACCTCGGCAGGAAAGAGTTGCAACAGGGTCTGTATGCCATAAAAGGCACCATTGGCATCAGCGGCAACAACCTTGGCACACTTTTTCGTTACGGAAAGCGTATATGCCTCGGCTACTGGTACGGCCACGGTGTCTCGGAGCAGGACGATATTGCCCTTGTCCTTTCCCTCCTTCAGTACTGCCACGCGACCAGTGGAGCGTGCCAGTACCTCCTGCAGGTATTCGGCCTGAGCCTTCAGCTGGCTATCGTATGCGATAACCACCTTCTCGGGCAGAAGAAACTCTCCAGTCTTAGTCTCCATCTTTAATGGCTGGGGGATGATGCTTACTGGAGCTGTGTCCTGTGCATAAATGTTGGTCAGGCAGAAGAATGCCATGACAAGCGACAGAACTTTAATTAGTGTAGTCTTCATAGTGTAATATATGTGTTGTAGTTTTATGGTCGGAGTGGTCGGAGTATTCGGAGTATTCGGAGTATTCGGAAAGCTTTATATCTCTACCATGTTCTGCCCTTGCTTGCTCGCAGATTTTATCCCGCTTTGCGGTCTTTAAACTGCTCTCGCTCGGCAATTGAAGTAAAACTTCATTGCTCTCGCTTGCTCGCAGATTTCTGTTTCCTCAAGACTTTACCAATCTCTTTATGTCGTTGAGCTTGTTGAGCGCTTCAAGCGGAGTGAGGCTGTTGATGTCCAGGTTGAGGAGCTGCTGGCGGATGTCCTCCAGGATTGGGTCGTCCAGTTGGAAGAAGTTCAGTTGTGTACCCGTGTCGCTATCCTTCTTGCTGCCTGCAGCTATGCCAGTGCCCACATCGTCGTGGTTCTTCTCAGTCTCCAGTTGGCCCAGTATCACCTCGGCACGTGATACGATGCTCTGTGGCATGCCTGCCAGTCGGGCCACGTGTATACCGAAGGAGTGTGCCGAACCTCCGGGTTCCAGTTTGCGCAGGAAGATGATGGTACCGTTCTTTTCCAGTACGCTCACGTTATAGTTGTGTATGCGAGGGAAGGACTTCTCCATCTCGTTCAGTTCGTGGTAGTGTGTGGCAAAAAGCGTGCGTGCACGTCCGCGCTGACATTCATGTATGTACTCCACTATGCTCCATGCTATGCTTATTCCGTCGTAGGTGCTGGTGCCGCGACCCAGTTCGTCGAAGAGTACCAGCGAGCGTGCTGAGAGGTTGTTCAGTATGGATGCCGCCTCGTTCATCTCCACCATGAAAGTGGATTCGCCCTGCGAGATGTTGTCGCTGGCACCCACACGGGTGAATATCTTGTCCACGTAACCTATATGCACACTCTCGGCAGGCACGAAACTGCCCATCTGTGCCATCAGCGTGATGAGCGCCGTCTGGCGTAGCAAGGCACTCTTACCGGCCATGTTGGGACCCGTGATGATGACTATCTGCTGCTCCTCGGTGTCCAGGCGCACGTCGTTGGGCACGTAGTGCTCTCCTGCCTGCATCTGCGTTTCTATGACGGGATGGCGTCCCTGGCGTATGTCCAGTTCGGTGGATTCATCTACGACAGGACGAATGTATCTGTTTTCCCTGGCCAGTATGGCAAAACTCATCAGACAGTCGAGCCGTGCCACCAGCATGGCATCGGCCTGTATGGCTGGTATGAAGCGTGCGCACCATACCACAAGTTCGGAAAAGAGCCTTGTTTCCAGTGCCAGGATGCGCTCCTCGGCGCTTACAATCTTCTCCTCGTATTCCTTCAGTTCCTGTGTTATGTATCGCTCGGCATTGACCAGAGTCTGTTTTCTTATCCACTCCTCTGGCACCTGGTCCTTGTAGGTATTGCGCACCTCCAGGTAATAGCCGAAGACGTTGTTATAACCTATCTTCAGGCTCTGTATGCCAGTCTTCTCCGCTTCACGCTGCTGTAGCCGGAGCAGATATTCCTTGCCACCGGTGGAGAGCGTGCGCAATTCGTCCAGTTCCTCGTTCACTCCATCATTGATGACACCGCCTTTGGCCACCAGTAGCGGAGCACTGGGCGATATGGTGCGGTGCAGACGTTCGCGCATCTCCTCGCAGAGATCTATCTTCATGCCTATCTCCTGCAATACAGGGGAATCCGTACCCACCAGTGCCTCGTGTATAGGTTTCAAAGCCTGCAGGGCGGTAGTAAGTGTCAGAAGATCGCGTGGCGATACACGTCCGGTGCTTATGCGCGAGATGATGCGCTCCATGTCGCCTATGTACTGAAGTTGTTCGCACACAACGTCGCGCGTCTGCAGGTCACGGAAGAAGTATTCCACCACGTCCAGACGGCTGTTTATGGCCTTCGTATCCTTCAGTGGGAACACCATCCATCGGTTCAGCAATCGTGCACCCATGGGGGTGACGGTGCGGTTCATTACATCCAGAAGCGACTTGCCGTCGTGATTCATCGGGCGCAGGAGTTCCAGCGAGCGCATGGTAAAGTTGTCCATGTGCACGAATCGGTCCTCTTCTATGCGTGCCACCTGCCGTATGTGTCCCAGTTGGGTATGTTGCGTGTTCTCCAGATACTGCATAATGGCACCGCAAGCTATGGTTCCTGCCTTGAGGTGCTCTATGCCGTAGCCCTTCAGGTTCTTCACACCGAAGTGCTTGAGCAGCTTGCTCCTGGCTGTCTGCTCGTTGAACACCCAGTCCTCCATCTCGAAGGTGACGTACCTCTCCAGGAATGACGAGCGGAACAGTTCTCCCTTGCCACGCTCGTACAGCACCTCCTTGGGCGAGAAGTTGGAAAGCAGGCCTCCCACGTGCTGTATGCTTCCCTCGCTGGTCATGAACTCGCCGGTGGAGATGTCCAGGAAAGAGACACCGCACACACCCTTGCCGAAGTGCACGGCAGAGAGGAAGTTGTTCTCCTTGCACGAAAGCACATTGTCCTGCATGGCCACACCCGGTGTTACAAGTTCCGTGATGCCTCGCTTAACCAGTTTCTTGGTAAGTTTCGGGTCCTCCAGCTGGTCGCAAATGGCCACCCTCTGCCCTGCTCTCACCAATCGTGGCAGATAGGTGTCAAGGGCATGGAAGGGGAAACCAGCCATCTCCAGTTGTCCGCAACCGCCGGCACCATTGTTTCTGCGGGTCAGTGTTATGCCCAGTATGCCCGAAGCCACCACGGCATCTTCGCCG
>JAFYVX010000028.1 GCA_017558255.1 Bacteroidaceae bacterium | reverse complement strand
ATTTCATTGCATACGATGAACTGCATGGCACCGATTGCTTCAAAAACAGATACAGCCAGCACGACAAGAAGGTGTTCGAGGATTATATCAACGGTCAGATTGCCAAGATCAAGCTCCCCAACCCTGACATACCCTTCCTGCGCGAGCGTATCCTCACCATGTATGCCAATCCTGTGGCAAACAAAAAGCAGGCTAAAAAGTCATGAGACACGCATTGTCAACACACGAATCATTCAAGATAACATTAAGGGCAATGCTGCTTATGGCGGCATTGCTCATTGTTTCCTGCACGGAGGAAGCGGAGCCATATCCCGATCTCGTTACTGAGTTTGCCGACATCCGTACCGATGCCGACGGCATGTTCATAGACATTACCACAGATGATGGCACCTGCTATTCCATAACAAACACCAACATCCAGCCACACCGCCCCGACACCACCTACAGGGCAGTAGCCGGTTTCGTCTCCAACGGCAGTTCCACTGAACCTCACGCCCAAATCTACACCCTTACCGGTGCACAAGTTTTAGCAGACAGTACCGCCATTCTGCGCCAAGATCCCACTGGCGTAGAAAGCATGTGGCATGAGGGGCAACACATCAACATGCAACTTACCGCCAAGACCCATGGGGGCAGGCATACCTGGGGATATGCAATAGATTTCATCGAAGAGGGCGGCAAGAAGGAAAGAGCACATGCCCACTACCACCTGTCCCTGCATCACAACCAAGGCGACGACCCCACTTCCTATTCACAGACATATTACTGCTCCATACACACAACCCAACTGCCTCAATATAAAAATACGGACACGATTACCGTATCCGTACACACTTTCAAGGGCATAAAGTCTTGGACATTTTCCAACTAATCCAGGAACTCCAACCTGGCACAATGCGCCATGATACTTTCTTCAGGCGGAAGTTTCATGTAATCGCCATACATGAGGCGCAGCATGTGGTCGTAGTTATGGGGAACAGGGAAATCTATCCCCTCAAACTTCAGTGTCGATAAAGGAAAAATATCCTTCGCATATCGAGGATTGTGGTAAGGTATGCCCATGCCGCTGGTAATAACATCCGTCCCTGACATGCGGCACAACGCCCGAAGCACAGGAAACACGAAACGGCGGTTAAAATGGAACCACCTCATCACCTTTCTTATTCCCACACTGTCATCCGTACATGTACGCCATATCTTGTACATGTGCCCCACGGTCTTCTCGCTTATCTTGTGAATATAGAGCGGTTGGCGTTCCAAAGGAAATATATCTATGTATATGCCCTGCTCCTTCCATATACGGTCGTAATTGTTCCCTTCAGCCAGAACGGAACGGCGGTCACGTATCTTAGCGTAATAGAAGAAGTACGTTGGATCGGTCTCATGTGTCTGTAGTGCCATGGTTGAAGGCAGTTCACCAGGTAAGACCTTCATGAGACGGTCATAATCCTCACGCATCATCTCTATGTCCAAGTCATCATCCCATGGGATAAAACCACCATGTCGGGCCGCACCTATCAATGTTCCGCTACTCAACCAATACTGTATACCATGTCTCTTGCAAATACGATCTATCTCCAAAAGAATTTCCAACATCCTAATCTGCTGGCGGCGCAAGAGTGAACCTTCGGGGTTGTACTTATCTCTGAGGGACTGGTGTATGGATTCTGATATCATAACATGAAGTTTTGCACAAAATTATGGATAAAAAGACTAATGACAAAATATTTTATTACATTTGTGCTGAAGATACACATACCTGTCAAGTACAATAACACAGTTGGATAACGATGGAGGAGATACAGAACGAATATAAAGTAAGAAAGGAACGCATGGAGTGGCTCGATGCCATGCGTGGTTTCACTATGATATTGGTGGTGGCATACCATGTGGCACAAATGGGATTTGACCAGTCCGTCAAGCACTCCTCATCGCTTTCTTTCCTCATGCTCTTCCGCATGCCTTTATTTTTCTTTGTAAGTGGATTCCTCGCCTACAAGGCTTCGCTGGTGTGGAACTTCCAAACCTTCATCTCTATGCTCGACAAGAAGATACGCATACAGATATTGCCTACTGTAGTATTCTTCCTGTTTTCATGCGTGGCACTTTACCCCAAGTTCTGGCCAGCAGTGGAATCTTGCCTGCATTCCCCCACCAAGGGCGGATACTGGTTCACGCTGGTGTTGCTGTATATGTTCGTGCTCTACTATGTCTTCTGCTATCTGGAGTCAAAGATAAGGATAAAATCATGGATACCGATAACCATTTTCTTCCTCCTCTCTCTGGTGGCATACGAAACGTGCTACCTGCCCAAGCTATGCTGGTGGGCTGACGGATACAGGTTGAAGGAGCCTACCACCCTGCTCGACGATACGTCGATAATACAACTGATGAAATACATGCCGTTCTTCCTGTTCGGCAACATTGTGCGTCGTTATTGGCACTTGGCACAACGAATAATGGACTCCAAATGGTTCTACCCAGTCATTGTAACGTTGGTAATCTTCTGCACCATGGACGTGCTGAAGTGGCACACTCTGCGCATGGCATGGGCCAACCTACCCTCAACCATGGCAAAGTTCATTCTACTTACCATGACGTTCATGTACTTTCGCCACTATGCACCCTACTTCTCCAAAATGACATTCATCGGTAGAAGTCTGCAATACATAGGCCGACGCACATTGGACATCTACCTGCTTCACTTCCTGTTCCTTCCCAATCTGCCGGCCGTGGGTGCTTTCTTCAAACTGCACAAGCACAACTTTGCTATCGACACCACCCTGTCCATTTTGATTGCACTTGTTGTCATTGCCTTCTGCATCATTACGAGCAACATACTGCGTATCAGTCCGCTGTTCAGGAAGTATTTGTTCGGGAAGGAGTAGAGAGATTTCTATATCCAAAACTTATCTATTTCCCTCTTCATCACGACATCAGGGGTGTACTCCTTGCACATTTCATATATTTTGGAAGCATAAACCACATCGTGTAAACCAAGACCGATATTGTAACTGAGAATACGCTCCTTATCCGACTCTCTACCTGGCTTTAGGCCAGAAATAACTTCTTGTATCTCCGCAAATTGTTTGAATTTGCTAAAATATTTAAAACCGCACACATGGGCTGTGTCGTCTGCATAGACTTTATCAAAAAACAAATCGCAGTTTTGAAAACCACGCGTATGAACGGGAATCACCAAGCACCCTTCCCTATACATTCTGTCATCATCACATAGCAAACCATCAGCCTCCGTTATACAACTGACAATCACGTCGGATGTGCCTATCAAGTCCTTTACATCATCACAGATAGTAAAAGTCACATTAGGATAATCCTTAAAACGCTCAATGAATAGTTCAGCCTGATTCTTGTATCGCATTAGGCACACATTGTGCATCAAATCTGGTTCCGATTCCAAAAGACATAACATTGTAGCCCTGCCTGTATTACCCAAACCGACTATACCATAACTTTCAGTATTTCCCTTCCTGAATGTCTGTATAGCAAGAGTTGCTACTGCACCGGTACGCATGGTCGTTATCCAATCGGCGTCAAGCATTGCCAAAAGTTCACCATCCTTAGAATCATATAGTAATATGTCACCGCCCAATGCCGGAACACCACCCTTGATTCGATGCACTATCTTTACTCCGAAATAATTATGAGGTGCCGGTATGGCACAGGGCATTGTATTAAAGAAATCGTTGCCCTGTGGATGAATACTTATCTTGGCAGGAAGCAAAGCATGCTCCTTCAATGCAAAACTCTCCTTCACCCACTCCACGCACTTTGCTGGCGAGATGTTAAGATTGCGAATCTGTTGCTGGGAAATTATCTTCATTATCCGAGTTTCTTTAATGCCTCTATCAACTTTGCATTGTCCTCATGGTCACGCACGGCGATGCGCATATATTGTTTGTTGTCGAAACCGCCCTTGCCCGAGCAGTCACGCATGAGGATATTGTGCTCCTTGAGCATGCGCAGGACGAGAGTTTTGGCGGTGAATGGTGGCAATACCTCCACAAGGAAGTAGTTGGCCTGTGAGGGTATCACACGCAGGAAGCTGATGGTACGCAACTTTGCCTCAAAATCGTTGCGTTCTTCAATGAACTTGTCGCAAGCCTTCTTGTAATCCTTCTCGTATTTGGTATAAATCTGCATGAAGAACTCGCAGAAGGAGTTGAGGTTCCATATGCTCACCATCTTCTTTATCTTGCTGATGATTTCCACGTCGGCAGAGCACAGGATGCCCAAACGGATGCCTGGCACACCATAACTCTTGCTGATAGACTTCATCACCAGCATGTGGGGATAGGTCTCCAATAGTTTGTCTGACAAAAGACTGTTCTGCTCCCAGCCCTCGCTGAAGTCCACAAAACTCTCGTCCACAATGAGTCTTACCCCACGCTTTTCGCACCAGTCAGCCAGCATGCAGATGTCCTCCACGGGAATGAAGTTGCCCGAGGGGTTGTCCGGATTGATAAGCAGAATATTGTCGGCAGGATTCTTGCCAAAGAAATCCATAAGATCTTGTGCAGAGTAGCGGAACTCGTTGTTCTGCGGAACGAAGGTGACGAGTGTGTCTGCCTCACGACGGTTAGGATACTCCTCAAATGTGGGACGTGTGATGCCAAGCGTACCAGGCAGCAGTTCCATCAATGCCTTTATCAGTTCGGCAGCACCATTGCCCGGAACTATAAAGTCTTCCTTCACGCCCCAGCATTTGCTCGCCAGCAGGGTGTTCACCTTCATGCCCGAAGGGTATTCGGCAATGAGCGTGCGGAAGTTGGCCTGCATCTCGTCTATTATCTTTGACGAACGGAAATAGGGGTTCACCAGATAGCAGAAATCCAGCATCTTGGGGAAACGCCAGTAACCGCCGAAACGACCGTAGTACTTGCGCATGATATCCTTCTCTTCGGCAAACAGGGCCTCAGCTATGTCCAAGTCCTGTTTGTCGTCTATCTCGTACCACTTCTCGTCTGTAATGGGCAGTGCCCTCAGTTCCTTGCTGTTCAGAAAGGTTATGATGCGTAGGACATTCTCGTAATACTCGTTGTTGCCCACGGCCTTGGAATAGGCCTCAAGGAAGGGAACGTACTTTGTCTTGCTGAACTCCCTGGAGAACTTGTATATGTTTATGGTCTTGTAGTACTTGTCCACCTCCTCGTAACGAAAGGCGGCCTTGGGAACAAAGTTCACGATGTTGTTCTCGTCGTCTATGCAAACCATCGTACCATCCATCCATGTTTCGTACTTAGCCACAAGAGCAAGGTTGGGGTAAGGATTGTCCAGAATGAGGGAGAACATCTTGTCGTCGAAGATGAGGTCGCTCTCTATCAGCAATGTGTCGTCTTCCTGCATCTGCTCCTTAGCTAAGGCGAGGGAATAGATATTGTTGGTCTTGTCGTAGATGGGATTATTGACATACTCTATGCGCATGCCGTGGTAGTTATCTCCGAGGTAGTCCATCAGTTTCTGTCCCTCGTAACCTACAACGATGACAACTCTGTTCAGGTTCAGCATTGACAACTGCTTCAACACGCGGTCTATCAGCCTCACACCATTCACCTCCACCATGCACTTGGTGTTCTCTTTGGTAAACTCTCCCAGTCGCTTGCCCATTCCGGCAGCCAATATTATTGCTTGCATGCTATTATTTAAACGGAAAACGGAAAGAGCAAAGAGGAAAACTGTTTTCCAAACTCAAAGACTTTACTATCCGTTCTCGGTTTTTAAGTTTTTACATTTCCGTTTTCACCTTTCAGTTTCCTAAACGCTTATCTCACCGCTACCCCAACAGATGGTCTTCTCACGGTCGTAGATGCAACCGAACTGACCTGGGGCTATGCCTTGTATGGGTTGGGGCGAGCGCACTATGTAACCCTCTCCGTCACACTCTATGGTGCCGTCCATGAAATGGTCCACGTGGCGCACCTTAAAGGATATCTCCATTGGTTGGTCACCCTCTTTTATGGGCAGGGGTTCTGTGATAGCGTGAAAGTCTGCCAGGCGGAACACATGTCCGTATTGCAGTTGGGTGTCCCATCCGTGGGCAACAAACACCACATTCTTCCTTACGTTCTTCTTCACCACAAACCATGGTCCTCCGCTCAGTCCCAAACCCTTGCGCTGACCTATGGTGTGGAACCAGAAGCCCTTGTGTGTACCCACTATACGATTGGTTTCAATATCTATTACCTTGCCTTCCTGTTCGCCAAGGAACTTGCGCAAGAAGTCATTGTAGTTTATCTTTCCCAGAAAACAGATGCCCTGACTGTCCTTGCGCTTGGCCTGAGGCAATCGGGCCTCGTTGGCTATGCGTCGCACATCCTCCTTCATCAGGTCGCCCAAAGGCAGTATCATACGACTTATCTCTACACCCGATAGTTGTGCCAGGAAGTCGGTTTGGTCCTTTACTGGGTCTTTGGCAACGCCCAACCAGCACTTGCCGTCCTTCTCTATGATGCGTCCGTAGTGACCCGTGGCTATCTTGTCGTACTTGTGTCCAACCTTCTCTTCGAAGGCACCGAACTTGATGAGCCTGTTGCACATAACATCGGGATTGGGTGTCAAGCCCTTCTTCACACGCTCTATGGCATAGCCCACCACGCGCTCCCAGTATTCCTTCTGCAGGTCTATCACCTCCAGTTTCAGTCCGTAGCGGTGTGCCGTTGCCATGCAGAGTTCTATGTCCTCCTCGGCTGTGCACGACGAGTCCTCGCCCTCCATACCAATCTTGATGTAGAAGAGGTCGGGCTTATACCCCTGTCCCACCAGCAGATGCGTCACCACTCCGCTGTCCACACCTCCGCTTATCAGTACTGCTATCTTCTGATTTTCTGTGTTCACTTTTCAGTCTTATGTTCTAATCCACCCCCTCCGCGCTACGCGCTCGTCCACCCTGTCTCAGAGGGACAGTCTGACTAGCGCAGTGATAGTTCTCCGATTTCCGTTTTCACCTTTCCGTTCGATTCACTTTGCAATGAAGTGTTTGCCATACAAACGTCCTGTCAGGTCGAACAGCACGGTGTCGGCGGTGAAACGTGTACGGAAATCCTCAAAGTCTTTCTTCTCCTCGGGACTCCATGCTGCCTCTGCCACGGCCAGCAGACGGGGGTATGCCAGGTAGTTGAAGTAGTTGATATCCGACACGTGCTCTGTCCAGAATGTTGCCTGTACACCCACATAATGCCTGCTCTTCTCGGTATCCTGCATCACCTTCTCGGGCACGGGCTGGTAGGCATACACGGCTGGCAGCTGATCGCTCTTGCGTCCGGTACCGGCTGCCACAGGTTCACCCTCGCCATCGTGCTGCTTGCGATTGATGTAGTAGCAGCCTGGACCCCATTCTGTGATGACGGCATCCAGTCCCAGCGACGCAGCAACGGCTGCACCACCCTGACAGGGATTCCAGCAGAATATCATTGCACCTGTTGACTTAATGATGTCCAGGTCAGCACCGCCTGCTGTTACGCTCTCGTTCCACAGAATCATCTTCTTGCCACGAGCCTTGATGTGGTCGTTCATCTGCTTTATGAAGTAGCTCTGCAAAGGGCGGAAGCGATGCTTCTCCAAATCCTTCACCTTGCCCTCCTTTATCAAGTTCTGCAAGTGTTCCTGGCACTGTGCATTGCTTTCCCATGCGCTGGTGGGACACTCGTCACCACCAATGTGTACATACTGTCCAGGGAATACATCCATCACCTCGGTCAGTACATCGCGTGCAAACTGCACGGCCTTGGGATCGCCCACATTGAGCACATCGCTCCACACACCACCCTGGTAGGTCTGCACCTTGTGCTCACCCTCGGGGTTGCAACTGAACTCGGGATAAGCCGCCAGAGCCGACATAATGTGTCCGGGCATGTCTATCTCGGGAATTACCTCAATATGCAGATTGCGTGCATACTCCACTATCTCGCGACAATCCTCGTGGGTGTAGAAGTAGGGGCCATATGGTTTGCCCAACCAGTAGTGTCCCTTCTCCATGTCGGTCATGCGGCAATCGCTTGCCACGGAACCAACGGTTGTCAGTCGGGGGTATTTCTTCACCTCGAAACGCCAGCCCTGGTCCTCGGTCAGATGCCAGTGGAAGTAGTTGTACTTGTAGATGGCCATACCATCCAAGATGTGCTTTATCTCATCCACGGTGAAGAAGTGGCGGCCACAATCGAGCATGAAACCTCGGTACCAGAAGCGTGGTTCGTCAGCAATCTCCACACAGGGCACCTCCGGGCGCTTTGTCAGCTTCAGCCAGGGCAGTTTTTCCTGTGCCTGCTTCATATTCAGCTCTGCCATCACATTGGCTGGCATCATCTTCTTCAACGTTTGGAAAGCATAGAAGAAACCTCTGGCACTACTTGCGCTGATGCTGATGGTCTTCTCGGTCACGCTCAGTTTATAACCTTCGTATGCTATGCTCTTGTCCACCGTCATGCTGATGTCAGCCTTCTTGCTCTTGGATAGTTTGCCTTTGCAACCTGTTGTCTCAGCTATCACATCCACAAACCTCTGTGCTTCCACCTTCAGGCTGTCAGGCAGCAGGGCAGCACCCACGGTGAACGACTTTGGGAATCTGTACACACCCTCACCCACCTCCATCTGCTTGGGCAGAGGGGTGATGTTTACAAACTGCCTGGCGCATGCTGGTGCCAGCATGGCAATGAGAAACAGGGTAGATAGAAGAATCTTTTTCATCTGACTATATAGATTATCATTTATTTCACGTCCACAAATTTACGTTTTTTTTAGCAAACCTGCAAACAACGCTATCATTTTCGTCCCCCAGCACTCTACGTTCACCTTTTTCTGACGCTCATCGTTAAATATATTATGGGGACGCTGCACGCAACGTCCCTACAATTTAGCTAATCGCCAATTAACTTTCCGTTTTCACATTCGCCTCCGTCTCCTTCATCATCCTGCGCCAACGGATGTAACCAAGCACGGCAAAGACGGTGTAGGCAACGTGTATACCGGCCTTAAAGGGGAGTCCCTTGTAGGCGAGCAGGTAGACATCGATGATGTTCACCACAAACCATAGCCACCATTGTTGCAGATACTTCTTTGCCATGGCCCACATGGCCACGATGGAGATGGCATTGGTCAAGGCATCCTGCACGGGCACGGTAGAGTTGGTGTAAGTGTCCAAGAACCACCACGTGCTCACCCATATCAGCAGGAATGCCACACCGAGCCACATGGCAACACGTGGAGGCATAGAAGTGATGGCACGCACCTGCTTGCCACTGGAGGTAGTCACCCTCTTGCCGGCAACGGGCATAGTCCATAGAATCAAGCCATAGAAGGCTGCCAGCAGGTAATAGACGGAGATGGTCATATCGCCATACAAACCCACCTCATAGTAAAGATACACATCGATAGCCGGCATAATGATGCCTGCCACCCACACCAACCAGTGGGCACGATACTCCCACCAGAGATAAAGTATTCCCAAAAGGGATACAAAGAAATCAAGATATTGAACCATAAACGTATTTGAACGGTGAGCGAGTGAGCGGATGAGCGGTGAGCGGGTGAGCGCCAACCGCTAATCGTTAACCGTTAACCGTTTATTCCTCAGACCTGATAACATTTGGGCTATTGCTGTTGAACGAGTTTCGGCTTCTCTCAAATCTTCATCGTTGATAAATTTCAAATCGTGAGCTATTTCTAATTGGCAGATTGTTTCACAAAGCGAACCATAGGCAAACTCTATGAAATGCAATTGCTCCTTTGATGAAGTACGCGACATTCCTTCAACAATATTTGATGGTATTGATACACACGCTCTTCTCAATTGGTCACATAAAGCATAGTTCTCTTCTTTAGGAAATTTCTTTAGCAAATTATAAACATAAACCACATAATCCTTTGCGTGTTGATAAACTCGCAATTCACGATATGTAAAATACTGAGCACTCATATAATATAAATGTTTAACTATTTTTTATTACTATCAACCAACCTAAAGCTTCGCTCACCGCTTTTAAACTGTCCCGCTAAGTTAGGCGGGACAAGCCCGCAGGGCGGAGGGGGTCTGTAAATCTCCGCTCATCCGCTAACCCCTCACCGCTCATCCGCTCACCGCTCACCGTTAAAATGCTACCGTCACATGTCCCATCAGGTTGAAACCAGCAGAGGGGATGTAACCTATCTGATAATAGCGATTGTCCTCGGTGAAGCCATAGTCGGGTACCACACTGCTATACACCCAACCGCTTTGTGCGAAATGACGGTTAAAGATATTGTTGAGGTCAAGTCCGAAGACCGTCTGCTTCATGCCGATGGCATTCTTCCCTGGCTTGAGAGTGTAGCTCAAACGGATGGCTGTGGTGCTGTATCGAGGCAGGGAGCGGTCCAGGCACTGGGTATTGTCCAGATACTGAGGGCTGACGAAATTGGTATGCCATACTGCCTTGAAATCTCCGAAACGGAAAGTTGCCATACCATTGAGTACCACAGAGGGAGAGAAGGCAAGGGTGGAGTTGTCATAGTGCTTGACCACGAAGTATTCGTCCCAATTGTGACTGACATACTCGTCAAAGTCCAATATGCGGTTACGGCTGAAGGCTCCGTTCACATCCAGAGAAAGCCACTTGAATGGAGTGTATCCTGCACTGATTTCCAGACCCATACGATAGGAGTCGGAGATATTGGTGGTAAGAGCCTCGCCTATGTCGCTCAACTGCCCTGTCTGCACCAGCTGGTCCTTGTAGTTCATATAGTACATACCAGCCGAGAGATACCAGTTGGAGGCATCATAACTGTAGCCCACCTCCACATCGTGAAGACGTTCTGCTCGTGGTGCACCGCTCTGTCCGTTGTCGGTAAAGTTGTTGCGCTCTGGTTCGCGCGAACTCATGGCATAACTGGCATAGGCGCGATGTCCGTCCTTGTGCCAGGAGATTCCTGCCTTGGGGTTCAGGAAATCGTATGTCTGATTGATATCCAGAGGCTGTGCCTGATAGAGTCCGTTGGCATCCTTCTGGAACTTGTCGTTATATCCGTCCGTGCGGAAACCCACATGGCGATACTGCACATCAGCAAAAGCATCCCACTGGTCAGAAAGATGATAGGTGGCCTTGGCAAATAGCGACAGATCTGTCTTCCAGGCATCGCTGTCGTAATACTGATACTTGCCTCCGGGTGTGGGGATATAGTGCTGACGAAGGTCCTCGTTGCTGATATAGGTGAGATAGCCAAAGTGATTACCAGTGAATCCCTGTGCCGAGAGACCTGTTATCACATCCCAACGACGATCCTTGTAATTGGCACTCAGATGCAAACCATAGGTGTGCTGTATCAAACCCTTCTGGCGCACGAAGTCCGATCTGTTGCTACCGTCCTTGGGCACATAGTTCAGTCCGAACTTGCTTGCACCCTTGTTCTGATAGCGGAACTCGTCATAGTAGCCATAGCCATAGGTATAGCGCAAGGCAGCCGTAGTGCTCCAGCGGTCGTTGATGCGCCAAGCCATGGAGAGTATGTTGTGGTTCTGCCAGAAATTGTCCGTT